>JBEIPP010000103.1:0-11653 GCA_040376995.1 Flavobacteriales bacterium | reverse complement strand
CTGCTTCTTTCTTTAATGCTAATTCTGGGCTTTCTCCGTTAGATAAACGCTCTAACTTCGTTTTAAATTGCATCATGAATTTTTCAGTAGCACTTACATTCATTTTATCATACAATTCATCTAAGCGATTGTAAAACGCATCATTCACACGTTTTTTATCTTTCATTGGCACCATGCCAGCGGCATTCCAATCGGCAGAGAACTGTTTTAAAGCGGCGTGGTTAGCTGCTAAATCTTCTGATAAATTAAAGTCTTGTAATTTTTTCAATAACTCTTCTTTAGCTACTAAGTTGCTATCAAAGCTTGCGTCAATCGCACCGAAATGAGCTTTCTTAGCGTCAAAAAAGTGATTACAAGCGGCACGAAACTGATTAAATAATTTAGTTTCATCGCCACCAGCATGAGGCACTTTTTTCCAAGCATCTTGTAATTTAATTAAAGCTAAACCTGTTTTTTGCCAATCATTACTTTCTTTTAAAGCATTTGCTTTAGCAATTAACTCTTGTTTTTGAGTTTTAATCACGCCCATTTTTTCGTGTACCACACTAAAAAAGGCTTTTTTCTTTTCGAAGAAAGAATCACATAATTCTCTAAACTCTGCCCAAACTTTATCATTGTCTTTTGCGTTAGCTCTGCCAATGCCTTTCCATTCGGTTTGCAACGCTACTAACTCGTTGGTTAAATTATTCCAAACTTGCCCGCTAGCTGTTTCAGATTTTGTGATGATCGCTTTGATTTTCTCCAACAATTCTTTTTTGCTATTCAAATTCGCTTCTTTTTCTTCTTCAACCGAATTGTAATGTGCTTTTAATTTCGAGTAAGCTTCTTCTAATGCCGCTCTAAAACTGCCTTTCAACTCATCCCATTTATCATTAGGCACTGGCCCAATTTCTTCCCAATCGTTGCGGTAAATTTTAATTAAGCGTTCCGCTTCTTTAATATTTTCTTGATTTTTTAAGCCCTTGATTTTTTCTAATAACTCTGTTTTTAATTCGTAGTTACGTTTTAAATCATGCTCTTGTAATTGTTTTGATAAACTTAATTTGTAGTTAAATTCTTCAATGGCTTTACTATAGTCTGCTTGATTTTCTTTGTATTTGTGTGGAGACACAGCGCCAGTGGCTTTCCATTGTGCTTGTAATTCTACTAATTTTTTAATAGCAGCTCCAATGTTATCACTTACTTGACTAAGGTCATTTATTTTATTAATAATCTCTTGGCGAATCGCTAGGTTTTTACCTTGTTCAATTGCTAAGCGAGCATCTTCTTCTTTTTTCTTTTTTTCGATTTTGTCAATCAGCTCCGAAATTTTAATATCTTCGGAAGATTTGGCATATTCAAATTCTTTTGCTTTGCCGCCTTCTTCCACAAATTCTTGTTTCGCTTTTTCAAATTCGGCTGTCCACAATTTTTGATACTCTTTTTGCAGAGTGCGCATTTGGTGAGCAACAGCACTAGCTTCAGGTTGCTGAAGCATTTCTTCCAGTTTTGTAATAATTACGTTTTTCATTTTGTAATAAACCTTTCTTTAGGGTTTTCTTTTAATTTATAATGATGTTATTTAAATTTTTGAACCACATAGGTACATAGTTTTTGTGTTATTTAAAGTTAGTTATAGAAAGCTTTGCTTTACACATAATACAACTATGTGTAAAAACTAGTTTCTATCTTTAACTTCTCGTACGGTACATTTCCTATGTTTCTATGTGGTTAAATATTCTAATTTATTTAATCTACCAAAAATAAAGGAAAAATTTAGTTTACAAAACTTTCAAGGTGTTTTTTTATATAAATAAAAGGTTAATTTTATTGCTGAAATGAATATCATAGAGTCCGAAGCTCTCGAATTATTAGAGTTTTATAAAATTAAAAAATACGTTACTGATTTTTGTCATAGTAACGGCGCTAAAAACAAAGCATCACACATTTCTGTTTTTGATAATAATGAAAACTTAACAATAGAATTACATCGCGTTTCTGAATTAAAAAATACGTTTAGTAGCGATTCTTTTTTTCCTGATATCCAATTTCAAGATTTTAGGAAAGAAGCTTCCTTATTGAGCTTAGAAGGAAGTATGTTAACCGAAGAACAATTTTTGTTAATTAAACAAGCAACCGAAATTAGTAATACCGCTATTCGTTTTCTAAAAAATAAAAAACAAACATTGCCTTATTTATCAAAATTAGCCGATGAATTAGAGGATAATAAAATCATTATAACAGAAATTGATCGCATTATTGATTTTGATGCGACGGTGAAAAATTCGGCTTCCAAAGAATTACAAAAAATTCGTAAGGATTTGTCGGAGAAAAGAAGAGAGAGCGATGCGAAGTTTGATAGACAAGTCAATGAATTACGAAAACTAGGATTTATTAGAGATAATGAAGAAAGTTTTTTTAATGGACGCAGAACCTTAGCTGTGTTGGTTGAATACAAATCGGAAGTGAGTGGCTTTGTTCATAATAAAAGCGAAACTGGGAAAACTATTTTTATTGAACCCGGCGCTACTATTAACATCAATAATGATATTGCCGAATTAGAAATTGATGAGCGCAGAGAAATCAATCGTATCCTTCGAGAGTTATCTGATACACTTCGTCCGTATGCGTTTCAATTAAAACAGTATGATGAATTATTAATTGAATTAGATTTTTTAAAAGCTAAAGCTAAATTTGCGCAAATTATTAATGCGACTTTACCAACTATTTCAGCTACTTCCGAATTAAAATTAAGTAAGGCGTATCATCCAATTTTGTTTCTACAAAATAAGGAACTCAAAAAGAATACAGTGCCATTAAACATTCATTTGAATGCTGAAAATCATTTAGTAGTGATTTCTGGACCAAACGCAGGAGGAAAATCCATTACTTTAAAAACAGTTGGGTTATTACAAACCATGTTACAAAGTGGATTGTTAGTTTGCGTGGCAGAAAACTCAGTCATGAGTTTCTTTAAACATGTTTTAATTGATATTGGAGATACGCAAAGTATCGAACATGAATTGAGTACTTACAGCGCTCGATTAAAAAACATGATTTCGATTTTAAAAACGGTGAATGCACAAACCTTGATTTTAATGGATGAGTTTGGTAGTGGTACCGATCCTGAATTAGGTGGTGCTATGGCAGAAGTTGTTTTAGAAGAATTAGTAAAATCAAAAACCTTTGGAATTATTACTACACATTTCCCGAATGTGAAATTATTAGCTAATAAATTAGATGGTGTTTTAAATGGAAGTATGTTATTTGATTTAGAAACATTAGATCCAAAATATATTTTAACGGTTGGTGAACCTGGTAGCAGTTACACCTTTGAAGTAGCTGAAAGAGTTGGCTTTCCAAAAGATTTAATTGCAAGAGCGAAGGCAAAAATTGATATAGATAAAGTTGATTTAAATGTGTTATTGGCAGAAGTTCAACAACAAAAAACGAAATTAGCAGAAGCGGTTGAGCGAACTGAGCACGAAGAATTTTTAAGAAAGATTTCGAAAGAAAAATACGAAGTATTGTCGGCTAATTTTAGAGATAAGATAGATAGGGAAAGAGAGCGAAAAATTGAACTGGCGCGTTTAGCCGATTTTGGCCAAAAGTATTTGCGTTTAATGGAGGAGTGGAATAAAAACGAAGATCGTAAAATGGTTATTAAACGCTTTATTGATGGTATTACTGCTGAAACCAATAAACGTAAGGAACTCGCTAAACAACATAAACGTGATAATTTTGCTGAAAAAAAAGTAGCTCGCATTAAGCCATTATTAAAAGTAGGAAGCAAGGTCAAAATTTTGAATAGCAGCGAGATTGGAATTGTTGAATCCTTAAAGGATGAAAAAGTAAACATCACCTTCGGTATTTTAAAAATGACGGTTAATATGGAAAATCTTGAATTGGTTAGGGATTAAGACCTCACCCTCGGTCCCTCTCCTAAAAGGAGAGGGATGACTTGATGTAAAATAGATTAGTGATACAATTAAAAAATATTATACTTTATCCTTTGCGCTGTCTGCGAAAAAACTTCGCGTACTTTGCGGTTAAACTTTTTCTTTTTTTCTCTTTTACTTCTTTTTCTCAAAATCCCATCATTATCGCCCATCGGGGAGCCAGCGCCTATGCTCCCGAAAATACTCTGGCAGCTTTTGAAAAAGCAATTCAAATGGGCGCCATGGTTATCGAAACAGATGTGCATCAAACTAAAGATAGTGTAGTAGTGATTATGCACGATTTAAGTGTGGATAGAACAACCTATCGCAAAGGATTAATAAAAGATATATCCTCAAAAGATTTTAAAGAACTTATTATGAAAACGAGACAGTCTAATAAACGGAGTAGAAGAAAATACCAAGTTGTAGAACAATTGTATCGTCCACCAACCTTAGAAGAAGCTATCATAGCTATTAATGGTAGATGTAAATTGTTGATTGAGCTTAAGAAAGGAAACTCCTATTACCCCAATATCGAAAAACATATTGTGGATTTAATCGCCAAGTACAATGCACAAAGTTGGATCAGTACTATTCATTCGTTTGAAAAAGAACCTTTGATGAACATAGCAAAAAGAGATAGTAGCATTAATCTTCAAAAATTGATTGTGTTTAATTTGCCTTTGGTGAGTTTTAATTTTGACAAGCATTTTAATAAAGATGATTTTAAAAATTGGGAAGGTGTGAACGTTTATTATAAATTTTGCAGTAAACGTGTCATTCGAAAAATTCATAAACTTGGCAAAACAGTATATGTGTGGACAGTTAATAACCCTCGAAAAGCACGTAAGCTTGCTAAAAGAGGCGTAGATGGTATTATTACTAATAAACCTGACATTTTAACTTTATAGTATCTGTTACCAAAATGTGTTATATTAGTATAACACTATTCTTATTTAAACCATAACTTTTTGCGATTAACTATTTACATTCTTATTATTTGTTTGTTTAGTTCCTGTGCTATACATCATGAATTTCCTTTTATTTGTTTTAAAGGTAGTTGTGTGAGACAACAATTTAGTTTAAAGCCCTTGAAGAAAAAAATGCAAATTGCATTTGGAGGAAAAAAGAGAAAATCAAGTCCCTCACAAAATAGTTCAAAAAGTATTTCCAGGAAATCATCTCCTTCAAAGGATTATGATTTTAAAAACAAAACAACCACAGATAGTACTAGAAGAGATTCATCAGCAAATCCTGCAATAGATGGCAATGGTTTAGCATTAATGGATACGGTTGTAAGGATTTATTATGAAGGATTAACCGACAGCGTTTTAAATAAGTACAAAAAAATCATTCAGTCTTTTGTTTCTAGAACGGGAACTAATCATATTTCCGAAATTTCATTAACAGATTATTATTCAAAAGAAGGTTTTACAGAAGTATCTATTAAAACGGATATTGGAGATTATTTATTGAAAATTGGGGTTTCTAAATATCGTGTCTTATGGTCTAAAAACAAACGTTTAAAGCCTGAAAATGAAGCACATTGGCCTAAAAAACTCTTGTATTTAGAAATTAGATTTCATTAATTTTATTTCAATCATCTAATGTGTATCTTTGCGCCATGCCTCGCTATTTTATTCAGTTAGCCTATAATGGTGTCAATTTTAATGGTTGGCAAATTCAGGATAATACACCCAATACCATACAACAAGTGTTGCAAGATAAACTATCCATGATTTTATCCGAAACCATTGAAGTAGTAGGTTGCGGACGAACTGATACAGGCGTAAGTGCTAAAGATTATTATGCGCACTTTGATTCTATAAAAACAAATTTGCATTTGGATGAATCGAACTGTGTATATAAATTGAACAAAGTTTTGCCTTATGAAATTGCGATTAAGAAAATTTACTCGGTAAAAGATGAGGCGAGTGCCCGTTTTGACGCTGAGTTTAGAAGCTATGAGTATTTTTTACATTCTTACAAAGATCCATTTTTAACAACGACTTCCTTATTACATTATGGCGATTTGAATTTAGATGCCATGAATGATGCTGCAGCTCATTTATTAACAGTAACCGATTTTACAAGTTTTAGTAAAGTCAATACACAAACTAAAACCAATAATTGTAACGTTACTTTTGCAAAATGGTCTAAACTAAATGATTCGCATTTTGTTTTTAAAATAACGGCTAACCGTTTTTTGCAAAATATGGTTCGTGCCATTGTGGGAACATTATTAGAAGTTGGTAAAGGAAAAATTACATTAGAAGAATTTAAAATTATTGTTGCTAATAAAAATCGTTCAGGTGCTGGTATGTCGGTTGCCGGACATGCTTTGTATTTAACCGACATACAATACCCAAAAGAAATTTTTAATGGCTAAAACAGTACAAAAAAATAAATTCAGTTTTACATTATTAAAACGAATACTGTCTTATAGTAAGCCTTATAAATCTCTATTTTTATTGGCAATAATGTTAACTTTATTGTTATCATCATTAACTATTGTTCGCCCGTTGTTAATTAATAAAATGTTGAATTGTATTGGTGCTGTCAATGTAACAGACGATGGTTATTTACCTGATGGCGAAAAAATATCGTATATCAATTACATGGGAATATTGTTAATTGGAGTTTTGTTAACAGAGGCATTACTTCAATTTACCAATATTTATGTCACCAATTTATTAGGACAAAATATTGTAAAGGATTTACGATTGCAAGTATACACACATATCTTAAAATTAAAGAATACGTATTTTGATAATACACCTGTTGGAACATTAGTAACCAGAGCTATTTCTGATATAGAAAGTTTGAGCGATGTTTTTTCTCAAGGCTTTATTGTTATCATGGGAGATATGTTAATGTTGGTTATTTTTATCACAGCAATGTTGATGAAAAATTGGGCAATTGCATTGGTTACTTTAACTACTATTCCTTTATTACTAGTAGCAACTAATTTATTTAAGAATGGAGTTAAAAAAACATTTACAGATGTGCGAAATGCAGTAGCTTCTTTAAATGCTTTTACAAATGAACATATTTCGGGAATGCGAATAGTACAGTTGTTCAACCGCGAAAAAATGGAATACGGAAAGTTTAAAGAAATTAATGAAAAACATAAAGTGGCTAATATCCGTTCTATTTGGTATTACTCAGTGTTTTTTCCTGTAGTCGAAATCTTATCAGCAGTTTCTATAGCACTGTTTGTTTGGTTTGCTGGTTTAAAAGCAAACGACTATAATCTACAATTAGGAGACATCACCTTTTTTATCATGATGATAAATATGGTATTTCGACCTATACGATTACTAGCGGATAGATTAAATACTTTGCAAATGGGAATTGTAGCTTCGGAGCGAGTTTTTAAAGTAATTGATACGGATGAAATTATTTCTGAATCAGGAATAGTGTCTGCCAAAAACATGAAAGGGAAAGTAGAATTTAAAGATGTTTGGTTTGCTTACAAAGAAGATAATTATGTTTTAAAAGGTATTTCGTTTACTATTAACCAAGGTGAAACTGTTGCTATTATTGGAGCTACTGGTGCAGGTAAATCAAGTATTATTAATTTACTAAGTAGATTTTATGAAATAAATAAAGGGCAAATAGTAATTGATGATGTAGATGTATCTCACTACAAATTAAATGAGTTGCGTGAATCGGTTGGTGTTGTTTTGCAAGATGTATTTTTATTTAGTGATACTATTTTAAATAATATTACACTGCATAATCCTAATATAACCGAAGAGCATGTGGTTGCAGCTGCTAAGAATATTGGCATCCATGAATTTATTAGTTCATTACCAGGCGGTTATCATTACAATGTTAAGGAACGTGGTGCGATGCTATCTGCTGGACAAAGACAATTAGTAGCATTTGTTCGTGCTTATGTTTATAATCCTCCTATTTTTGTATTAGATGAAGCAACTTCTTCTATTGATTTAGAAACTGAGAAGCTAATTCAAAAAGCTTCCTATGAATTGGCTAAAAATAGAACATCTATTATTATAGCTCATCGTTTATCAACCATTCATCATGCTAAACAAATTATCGTAATGGATAAAGGAAAAATCATCGAGCAAGGTCAAACATCCGAATTGGTTGATAAAGTAGATGGTATTTATAAAAAAATGCTTGAATTGGCTTAATATCATACACTTAAACTGTTTAGCGAAAAAGTAACTTTTTACTCTATTTAATTTTTTTTAATCTTAAGTAAATTAAATAGCGATATGAAGAAATTATTATTTATTGTTGTAATTTTTTTTGCAATCTTTCTCAAATTCAATTGTAGAATTATTAATTACAATTCATATGATGCCATTAGTTAAAAATAAAATATGATAATCAGGAATTGTATGAAAAATTAATCAAAAATTAAGATTTCTATATTTGTTCTTTAAAAGAACAGAATTTTAATTCGACGTTTTTTTATTTTGTATTAAACTAGTATTATTACCTAAAATTCTAAATTGAAAAACATTCTTCTCATATCCGATACTCACAGTTATTTAGATAAGGCTGTTTTGAAACATGTTGAAACTGCTGATGAAGTTTGGCATGCTGGAGATATAGGAAATATAGAATTAGTAACAGATGCTATTAAAAAGATAAAGCCGTTAAGAGCTGTTTATGGTAATATTGATGATGCTAATGCAAGAAAAGAGTTTCCTAAGAATTTGATTTTTACTTGTGAGGATGTAAAAGTATTTATGACTCACATTTGCGGTCAACCAACTAACTATTTAAAAGAAGTAAAAGATATTTTAATAGCTGAGAAACCAAAATTATTTATCTGCGGTCATTCTCATATTTTAAAAGTGATGTATCAAGAGCAATACGATGTATTACATATGAATCCAGGTGCTTGTGGCATACATGGATTTCATCAAATAAAAACGGTATTACGTTTTGTAATAGATAAACATGAAATTAAAGATTTAGCAGTAATTGAGTTAGGTTCTAGAACATAAAAAAAGCAGATATTTCTATCTGCTTTTAAATTTTATAACTAGTTCTTAACCTAAATACTGTTGTAACAATTTACTTCTTGAACTATGACGTAAACGACGGATTGCTTTTTCTTTAATTTGACGAACACGCTCACGAGTTAAATCAAATTTATCACCAATTTCTTCTAACGTTAAACCGTGGTTTAAACCAATTCCAAAAAATAATTTAACAACGTCTCTTTCTCTTTCTGTTAATGTAGATAAAGCTCTATCAATTTCTTTTGATAAAGATTCCATAATTAAACCAGCATCAGCTTTTAACGAATCGTGGTTAACTAATACATCTAATAAAGAACTTTCTTCACCATTAGCAAATGGAGCGTCCATACTTACGTGACGGCCAGATACTTTCATAGTATCAGAAACTTTGTCAATTGGTAAATCTAATAACTCAGCAATTTCATCAGCACTTGGCTCACGCTCAAATTCTTGTTCTAATTTAGAGTATGCTTTATTAATTTTATTTAATGAACCAACTTGGTTTAATGGTAAACGAACGATACGAGATTGCTCTGCTAAAGCTTGTAAAATAGATTGACGAATCCACCATACAGCGTAAGAGATAAATTTAAATCCACGAGTCTCATCAAAACGACGAGCTGCTTTAATTAAACCTAAATTTCCTTCGTTAATTAAATCTGGTAAACTTAAACCTTGATTTTGATATTGTTTAGCTACTGATACTACGAAACGTAAGTTAGCACGAGTTAATTTCTCTAAAGCGTCTTGATCGCCATCCTTAATTTTCTTCGCTAAAACAACTTCTTCTTCTGCAGTAATTAATTCTTCTCTACCAATTTCCTGAAGGTATTTATCTAAAGATGCACTCTCGCGATTGGTGATCGATTTGGTTATTTTTAGTTGTCTCATGTTGTATGGATGGTTTTATAAGCCAACAAAGATAGAAAAAAATGGGCTTTTTTCCAATTTTGTATCGCTTTGATTATTAAATGATTAGGTTTTCGTTATGTTTTTAACAGTTTAATTTTAAGTTTTTAGACTTATAACAAATGTATCAAGACATAAGTCCTAATTCAAATGATAAATCGATAGATTTCTTCGATTTTTATAATCCAAAACCATAATAAGCTCTCATACCATTTGGATACATACCTTCAATTAAAACACCACCTGTTTTATTTTCAAGCATCGATTGAATATCTTTTATGTTGCTAACTTTTTTCTTGTCAACTGATGTGATAATAAATCCTTCTTTAATTCCAGCATTAGCTAATTTTCCTGCTTGAAGTTTTGAAATTTTTACACCCGAAGGGATATTATATTTTGCTAAATCTTCCACATTTAATTCTTCAAATTCAGCACCTAGTGAGTTTACAGCTGTTCTATATACTTCTGGTTTTTTTATAATACCTAAACTGTTTTCTTTATTTTTCAAAACTACAGGAATAATTTCTTCTTTCTCATCTCGAACAACGGTGACATTAATTTTATCACTTGGTCTGAATTTACCTACTTGTTCTAATAATTCAGAAGTACTTTTCACAGCTACATTTTCAATTTTAGTAACAATGTCGCCAATTTTAATTCCAGCTTCTTCGCCGGCACCATTTTGAGTTAAGCCATTAATGTAAACACCTTTTAATTGTTTAATGCGTTTTTCTTCGGCAAATTTTGCGTCAATATCTTGAATGCTTAAACCAATAAAGGCACGTTGCACAGTACCGTATTCAATTAAATCAGACACAACTTTTTTTACAATATTTACTGGTATAGCAAATGAATATCCTTGATATGAACCATTGTTAGATGCAATAGCTGTATTTATACCAACTAAATCTCCATTAGGATTTACTAAGGCTCCACCACTATTTCCTGGATTTACAGCAGCATCAGTTTGAATAAATGATTCGATAGGAGCTAGGTTACCACCTTGAGCATTGTGCTCTAAAATATTAATATTACGCCCTTTTGCACTAACAATACCAGCTGTTACCGTTGAGTTTAAATTAAAAGGATTGCCAACAGCCAAAACCCATTCGCCAACTTTTACATCGTCAGAGTTACCATAATTTATAAATGGTAAATCTTTTTCTTTTACTTTTAATAATGCTAAATCCGTGTTAGGGTCTGTACCAATTACTTCGGCAGCATAAGTTCTCTTATCGTTTAACACCACTTCAATTTTAGTAGCATCATTAACAACGTGGTTGTTTGTAACAATATATCCATCCTGACTAATAATAACACCACTGCCGCTTCCTTGCATCATGTTTGGTTGACGTTGTCTACCACCAAAAAACCAATCTTGAAACGGATCGTATGCTAAATTATTTTTTTGTTCAACAATCGTTTTTATGTGTACTACTGAGTTAATAGATTTTTCAGCAGAATTTACAAAATCAGGAGCATTAGCTGCTGCTAAACCACTGTAATTAGTTAATTGAACTGGAGTAGCATAAGGATTGTAATTAGTTACTTGGCTGGTATGTTTTTTATTAAAGTAATAATTACCAGCCAACGCAAATGCGCCACCTAAAGCGCCTATAAACAATGATGAGATTACTTTTTTCATATGATTTTATATTTTTAAGATTAATTGAAAATTGTTTTGTTGTATTGATAATGCAAAATTACATCAGAAGTTATGGTGTAATTTTGTTTTTAACAATACTTAACGAGAGTAATGCTTTCAGGTCATGTAACCTGAATTTTTGTTAAAAATACTTACTCAAAATAAATCTTGTTTTTGTT
>JBEIPP010000272.1:0-2291 GCA_040376995.1 Flavobacteriales bacterium | reverse complement strand
GCTTCTTTAATTTCTCCTTTAGCGTATGCATCTACAACTTCCTGTATAGATATTTTACGTTCTTCTACATTCATGCCCCAATCTCTCGCTAATGCTAATACGCTTCTACGAGTAATTCCATCTAAAATAGTATCACTTAAAGCTGGAGTTACAATTGTATTTCCAATCACAAACATTAAATTCATCGTTCCAGATTCTTCTAAATAAGAATGTGTTGCTCCATCTGTCCAAATAACTTGGTGGTAACCTTTTTGTTGTGCTAACTTTGTTGGATATAAACTACGCCCGTAGTTTCCAGCGGCCTTCACAAAACCAATACCACCTTGCACCGCACGAATATAATTTGTTTCAATTAAAACCTTAATTGGCTCACTATAATAATGTCCTGCGGGACAAGTAATAATAACAAATTTATATGTATCACTTGGCTTCACTCCAATTGCTTCATCAGTAGCAATTAAAAATGGTCTGATATATAACGAACCAGTTTCTGATGTGGGAACCCAAGCAGAATCTAATTTTAATAACTCTAATAATCCACCCATGAAAATTTCTTCTGAAACCTCTGGCATTGCCATACGGGCTGCAGATTTATTCATACGATTAAAATTATCAATAGGTCTAAATATACTTACTTCACCCGATTCAGACTTATAAGCTTTCATTCCTTCAAATATAGCTTGACCGTAGTGTAACGCAGACATCGCATAACTCATAGGAACATCCTGATAAGGCATAATATGGGGGTTCTCCCATTTGCCATTAGCATATTCAGCAATGAACATGTGATCAGAAAAACATTTTCCAAAAGGAACATTGTTTATATCGTATTCATTCACTCTACTGTGAGCTGTTTTTTCAATTTTAATATCGGCGTTTGCTATCATATTTCAGTATTGTATTAAACAAATTAGCACATAATTTTTGTTAGTTCAAACTTTTTTGTCGATTATTTTAGGGGGTTTAAGGAAAATAAAGCAATTCTGTAATTTTTCTAAAAAAATTGTTTTTAATATAATTTTACTATTTTCGTGTAACTTATTAACAATTTGAAGTTTGTTATCCATATTCTATTAATGTCTCTTTTTACTCCTGCCAACTTAAAAGCAGAGGGAGAGCCTAAAAAGGACACCACGCGTCTTAAAATTAACGCGTCCACAATTTCAAATAATAAAGTGGGAGTTACTAAATTACAATTAGTAAACCTAGTTGACTCATTACTTGACTTACAGATAATAGAAGAAAGAGAAATTGAACTTATAAGCTATTATAATAGCATATTAGATTCCAAAGAAGCAAACTTAGCATTAATAAAATACGGTCAATTGCCCGCTACTAATTTTTATGATGATTTTGATGAAAGTACTGTCTTTAATATAACACCCGATACAGAATTTCCTGAATCTCAAATCATAAAAATTGAAAGCGATTCGTTAGGTATTTATCATCATCCAAAAGTTGGTCCTGTAAATTCAAAATTTGGATGGAGAGACGGTCGTATGCATAAAGGCATTGATATTAATTTACATAAAGGCGATGCTGTGGTTGCCGCATTTGATGGCATGGTGCGAATTGCACACGCAAAAGGCGCTTATGGCAATGTGGTTATTATTAGACATTATAATGGACTAGAAACGGTTTATGCTCATCTATCAAAAATAAAGGTAAAACCAGGACAAGTAGTTTTAGCAGGTCAATTAATTGGACTTGGTGGAAATACAGGAAGAAGTAGCGGTCCTCATTTGCACTTTGAAGTTCGTTTTAAAGGCCAAGCCTTAAATCCATCATCTATTATTTCATTTACAGAAAACAAAACATTAAATGATTCTATCGTTATTAAAAAAACAAGATATGGCATTTGTGCTTATCCAAGCAATGCTGTTCTTCACATTATTGAAAAAGGTGATACTTGGTATGAAGTTGCTAAACGTTATGGTTTATCAATGAAAGAATTATGTGTACTTAATGGCACAGATAAACGCTATTACCTAAAAATAGGTCAAAAACTAAGAGTACATTAACCTGTTTATGGATTCAACCAATAAACAAACTTAAGAACAACTCCCCTATTTTTCTCTCCAAAGTTTTCTGAATAATAATTATCTGAATATACAATAAACAAATCACTCATTGGTTTAAATCTCCATTGTAAACGAGCATTGATGTTCACATTTTTTATTTGACTGTTGTATTGAATAAACGTTGTAAAAAACAAACTCTTCGTAAAAGACAACTCTATTTTAGGGCCAATTAAATCCAGATATATCTTTTTAGATAAATGAGGTAAAATT
>JBEIPP010000021.1:0-26885 GCA_040376995.1 Flavobacteriales bacterium | reverse complement strand
GATGCACATGAAATAATGGTAAATGCAGGCATGATCACTTCATCCCCTTCTTTAACATCCAATGCTTCAATAGCAATTTCAAGTGCTGCGGTTCCATTACAAACAGCTACGGCATATTTTTTCTGACTTTTTTTCGCAAATTCTTCTTCAAATTTTTTAATAAACGGTCCTTCCGAACTAATCCAGCCTGTATCAATACACTCGTTTAAATACTTCTTTTCGTTACCATTTAATAATGGTTCATTAACAGGAATCATGTTTAATAGTTTAATTTATAATAAAATCCTTTGTGGTAAATTCTTATCCCTTCAATTTGATTATCCCCATCTTCACTCATAAATTCTGATATTAAGGTATATTTTTTTGACATATGTTTTTTGAAATTATCTTCATTAAATAACCAAACGGGAAAACTAGCGTCATAAAATAATTCTGGATTTACCTTTTGAATACAAATTCGATCATTAACATCATTTAAAAAAAATATTCTATCAAAAACAATTGTTGAGAAATTATACTCCATAATTTCATCCATTAACTTATAAGGTTTTTCGATGTATTGTATCGTTCCTGAAGATAGGAAAGTGTTGTAATTGTTTGTTTTTAGTGCTTCAGATATTGAATAGTGGAAATTCAATTCAAGATTTTTATTTATTTTTTTTGCATAGTCCACATATTTTTTTTGTTCAACAATGGCCCATGAAATTTTTATCACATTATTTATAAATTGTCTATATCTATTATAGTGTGCCCCAAGCGAACCTCCAAAGTCTATGATACTTAGTTCTTTTTTTTCAATATTTATAGAATCAATTAAACTATACATTAATGGGAAATTTTGGTTTATTGATGAAATAATTTCTCCATCCCTTTCAAAAGAACTATTCTGTTTTTTAAGTTGATTAGTAGATTGATTTATTTTGTCAAGAATAATGTCTGTTTCCCAACCAGTTGTTTGTTTTGAAGCTTCTTCCCAGTTAGTATAATTTCCCTGAAATCCATATTTACTTTTTTTAGTAAAAAATAAAGCTTTCACAATTTCTAAAATGATTGGTGGAGTAATTTTTTTTAATATAGTTTGAAGTACTTTCATTTATATTAATTTTTTTTTATAAATCTAGTTTTATCAGATTCTCCTTGATATGGACCTTGCTTTACTTCAATCATTTCAACGTCTTCAATAACTTCAAAACCATGACCACCAGCAGATAATAAAATAACATCACCATCTTCTAAAATTCTACTTTCAGTATAATTTAGAACATCATCATAAAAATCAACTTTTAGTTTCCCTTTTTTGATAATTAAAACTTCTTGTGTAAATACCACATTGCGTTGCACAGCGTTGTGATAATGTGGGTCAATAATTTTGCCTTTAGGATGATTCATATACGCCAATTGTTGAGAAAACTCATCCGGTGTAAAGAAATGAATTCCTTTTTCATTAAAGCGGTGACTTATGATAATAGCCATGATTTGACCATTTGAATTTTTTATTTGTTCAACGAGTTGCATAGTTTATTTATTCCAAATTCCTTTGGCTTTATTATTTACAATTTTATAATATTGTATTGGTAAAATTATTAAATCAGGTATTAGCGATACGCTTGATGCAATAATGATTCCTGATAGACCCCAGTTTAAATATTTTGAGAAAAATATGCATAATGGAATGTTTATTATAGCTGTAATAATTGCTAAATAAAAGCCCACTTTCATTTTACTAACTCCATTAATAAAGTTTCCAAATATTTGGTTCCATGATGAAATTAAAACATAAATAGCAGCGCATATAGTTAATTGTAATGAAGGCGCCACAACTTCTCTTCCTACCCATAAATTATATGCGTAACCAGATATCGCCACAAATGGTATGGTACCTAAAAAAACGATAATCCAAATTTTCATCATTTTTTTTGTTATTCGTTTAATCCAATCCATGTCGTTTAATGTATGAGCTTCAGTATAGGCACTCCAAAGTGGAGCTGAAATTAAAGTAAAACCTACAGTAATTGGCGAAAGGTATTTTAACGCAATATTGTAAGGGGTAACCGATTCAGCCCCCATTAATCTAGAAATAATGATATTATCAGTAGCAACCACTATAAGAGCAGTGGATTGAAATAAAAAAAACATGAAGCCAATATTCATAAGACTTTTAGCATACTTGAAATTTATATGCTTAAAGGAGGGCGTGTATTCTTTATAATGGGTTCGGAAAAACCATATACTAACGGCAACCGGAACAAGCACATTAATTAATCCTATTGAAAAGGCAAGGTATAATAATGATTCGGATGTGGTTTTAGTAAGAATATAAACTACTGCCAAAGAAATAACACTAGCCACGGTATTAATAGCGCCTGCTATGGCTGTTCGTTGGTCTGCCAATAATACAGAACTGATCAATTTTACAACTAGTTGCAGGCAAAAAAATCCAAATAAAATAGCCATTACTTTTCTTAGTTCAACTATTTTGGATGCATCTACATTTAAAATATGTGGCCAATCAAGAAATTGATTGGCTAATAAAAATAAAACGCATGCCGATGCCATAATGATGTATAACATAGCATAGGCTGTACTCAAATATATTTTGGCACTTTTCTTATCGTTGTTAGCTAATGCCTCAGCAAATTTATTACGTAAGCCATTGCCTAAACCAATATCTAATAAGCCAAACCAACTGATAACACTATATAAGGTTAGCCAAATTCCGTAATTAACCGGATTTAAATAATGAATAGTTAATGGAACAAGAACAAAGCTGGTGACGACACTAATGCATTTCACTAACACAGAAGCTAAAATATTTTTTTTAGCTTTTATGGTTCGGTCATGACCTCTGTTTAAAAAATAAGACAGGCTTATTTTTTTTTTAATAGAGTATAATTCTGTTAATTGAGGCATTTACTTAACACTTAGGCCGATTTGTTTTTATGAAACAGATTTAAAAATTTGTTTTTTGAAGCTTTATCAAATTCTTCTCCATAACCATAACCATAACCATATCCATACCCGTATCCATAACCATATCCGTATCCATATGTCGAATTGGATATTTTAACAGAGTTAAATATGATACCAAGATTAGTTATTTTTTTATCGTTATATAATTTGTTGATGAATTTTAAATGATGTTTTCGGGTAATATTTTGTCTTACAATATAAATAGATGCATCAACATATTTCGATATTTCCATACCATCTGTTACAAACCCAATAGGTGGTGTATCTACAATTACATAATCATAATTTTCCCTTAAATAATCAAAGAGTTTGGCAAGTTTTTCTTTTAAGATTAATTCAGAAGGATTTGGAGGAATGGGGCCGGATAAGATAATATCGAGATGTGGTAGGGACACTGAATTTTGGATAATATCACTAATTTGAGATGTCCCTGCTAAGTAATTAGACATCCCATTATCTATATTCAAATTAATGCCCGCAACAATTTTAGGTTTTCTTAAATCAAGACAAACCAATACTGTTCTTTTATCTGAAGAAGCAATGATACCCGCTAAATTATAGGAAATGAATGTTTTACCTTCTCCACTGATAGAAGAGGTAATCATTATGATATTTTGTTTTTTTTCGTTGTTTGTGTTATTTAAAAAGTAATTGATATTTGTTCGAATGGAGCGCAAAGCTTCTAAGATAATTGGCTTTGGTTTTTTTTCGGTAAATAGATTCGTGTCTTCGGGATTTTTTCCAATAATACCTATGATTGGAATTTTTGTATAACTCTCTAGCGTTTCTTTATCTGTTATTTTGTCATTTAATAATTCGAGCATTGAAATAATAAGTATGGGAATAAAAATGGCCAAAACAAAGGCAATCGCATATGACTTACTCTTGATGGGTTTTATAGGATTGTAAGAAGGAACAGCCTTGTCTATAACCCAGTTATCGGAAGTAGCTGATGCAAGAACAATAGCTGTTTCAGATCTTTTTTGTAAAAGGTATAAGTATAAACCTTCTTTAATTGAAAACTGACGTTTAATTCCGATTAATTCTATTTCTGTTTTAGGGATTGAATCTAACTTCCCTTCTACACGGGATAGATTTGAATTCATTTCTTTCAAACTCATCTGATATTTTTGTTTAACGCTTTTTAAATTTTCTAAGATGGCTTGCTTGGTGTATTTAATCTGCTTATCCAGATTTTCAAAAATAGGGCTCTTAGTTTTTGAATCTATCTGACGTAGGCTATACTCATTTTCGAGCTCACTTAAATTTCCGATTAATTTAATTAGTAAAGGGTCATCCAATCCCAAACTGGTAGGAGCCATATCATTAATTTTTTTATTATCGGTAATGTATTTTTCGATATAATCTATAAAACTAATCTGAACTTTATTTTCAGAAATTTTTTCATCAAAATTTTTCACGCGTTCTAAAAACGATTTTGACTCATCGTCAATATTCACAATTCCTTTCTTGGTTTGAAAATCCAGTAATGTTTTTTCTATTTCCTTTAGTTCGCTTGATATTTGAGCTATCTGTGAGTCGATGAATTTTAAGGAGTTACTGGCTAATAAATTTTCCTGTTCAGAACTGTTAAGTATGTAAACCTCTGTTAGTTTATTTAAAAAATCAGAACAAGCCTCTGGAACAGCATCCACAATACTTAGTTCAAGGATAGAGGAGCCGGAGGTAGCAATACCTACATTTAAAGAGGTAGAATAATAATTTGCCAAATTTTCAATCGAATTAAAAACAACTCTGAATTGTTTTTTATTATAGGATGGATTATTGAATAATGAGTTATCAAAAGTAGGGCGTTTCATAACAGTAAAATCTCCAAGGGTATTACTAATCTTTTCTCCAAAATGAAAGGTTATGGGACTGCTTGCATCTTTATTATTTATTTTGTAAGAAAGCAGAAAAGAATTTTGATCTAAGATAGTAAGACTTATGTCAGCAAAATAAGCCAGTTCGTTAAGTGTATCAGGCTTAATAATGAAGGGAGATTTATTGTATAATTCAGTTGATTTGATATTACCTACTAGTAAATAAGAAATGTTTAACTCTAAATCTTGAATGGCTTTAGTGATCAGACTTTTAGATTTTAAAATCTGCATCTCATTTTCAAGATTAACATTGCGTTGCATATTATTCAGATCTTTCAAAATATTTTCCGCTGAATTATTCGAGTTTTCGTCCTTAACGATCATTCGGCAACTTGATTTGTAGATGGGAGACTTATACCAATTGTAATAGCGGGCAATGAAAAAAGCTAATACGATAGAAACGATAAATACATACCAGTATCTAAGGTATTTTATAAAAAAACGTTTGAAGTCAAAATTCCTTTCTTCTAAATCATTTCCTGTTTTTTTGTCAATCTCATTCATTTTTTGCTGAACTCAGTGTTTTTTTGATAAAATAGGTAACTATTTCATCGTAAAATTACAATAATTGTCTTAATTCACAAGGCTTAGCCACGTTTTAAAACGGACATCACCTTTAATAATAACCGTATAAGTTATGGCTAATATTAAGTTGTTTTTTTTGGATAATTAAATTCTATCAACAAATCAAAGTTTATTGAATTATGTTCTACTAAAAAGTCTTTAGTGCTATTTTTATCATTATTCTTATTTATAAAATGAAAGCTTGTTTTTTTGTTTTACTGTGTTTTTTTGCAGAAGTGGTGGGTTATTCTCAAACGGGAGAGTTGGATCGCTTTGATTGCACCTATTCCAAAGAAATTATCATACCCTTTAATTACTCCGAAACTCAATTAGCCGTTAGTCCGCAACTCAATCAGACTGTATTCTACAGCTATCGGGATCAATTTACTTATTGGTATAAAATTGTTGCCAAATCCGATGAAACACTTATGTTTAAAGTTGCCGCTCTAAATGATAGTGATTCTTATGTAGTATATATTTATCAATATAATTCCACTGATTTTTGTCAGAAGTTATATCAGCAAAAAATAAAACCTTTGACAGCCCCATTTTACGTTGGTTATGGAAGCGAACAGGTTATACCAGAAGAAAAAACAATGACTGTTCAAAAAGGCAGTATTTACTATATTTCTGTGTTAAATACATCCCTTAATAATTGCGGACATCGGTTTGTGTTAAGTTACGGTACTGATACCCTAAAAATAAAAGCCCATCATTTTCCTTGCAAAAAAGACATAACAACAATCCCCGTGCTTCAAAAAGTAACAAAGCCTGTTATTGCGGCTGTTGTTAATGATTCTGTTGTTGTGCCTAAACCACAGGGTGTTTTTCAACCGCAAATTGTTTCAAAAGTAAAAGATTCGGTAAAAGTTGCCGTGCCGGTTGAAGAGCTGAAAGTTGTTTACAACCCAGTACAATATATTATTAAAGATAAAAATAAACTAATAGCGATTAATGCAAATATAGTGCTTATAGATGTTGATGCTAAAGAACGTTTAATACTTGACAACACAGGAGTTGGACTATGGAAAGCTATTCTCGAAAAAGATAAAAAATACAAAGTAAAATGTACGGCTTTTGGATATGCGGATCTTGAAATGTATACCGATATCAGCAAAGGAACCATTGTAGAATTATTAATGGAGCCTTTGAAAGTAGGGGATAATTTTATTATGAAAAGTATTTACTTTCATCCTAATACTTACGCTCTTAGAAGAGAATCCGCAGGAGAGCTTCAGTCCTTATTAAACTATATGACCAATAATTCGTCTGTAACAATTGAAATACAGGGGCATACCAACGGCGATAATAGAATTTATAAAAACAAAGCCTATGAAAATTTAGGTGAGGAATGGAATTTTAAAGGAAGTTCTAAAGATTTGTCTTTTAAAAGATCAGAAGCTATAAAAACATATTTAGTGAATAATGGGATTAGCTCCGAAAGATTAGTGCCTAAAGGGTATGGAGGACATAAACCTATTATTCAAAATCCTGAAACGATGGAAGAGGGGCAACGAAATATACGGGTAGAAGTTGTTATTTTAAAGAACTAAATATACACCAAATTGTTTTCGTAGTATTTAGTATAATAATATAGTTGTAATTGAAAATTTTTGCCACTTCGAGTGCAGTCGAGAAGCGTTTTAATAATCTTTATCTTGATCTTAAACTGACAGGTAGTCCTCATTATTCTAGAATAAATTATTTTTTCTCGAGCTTAGTGGCTTCCGTCAAACTGATTTTCTTCTTATTATAATAAGCTACAATAAAGGCATCCGTAAGTCCCATACCTTGAATTGTACTTTTTGCCTCTCTTGCATCCGCTAATCGTTCAAATAACCCGGTTGTGTAACAAACGCCTTTATCGGTAATTTCACTATAAATAGAGGTTAATCCTTTAAATGTTTTGGGTAAAACCGCAGCTCTATAAACACCTATTTGAACCTGATAAACCAAAGTGGTTGGTATATCACTATCCGATTTAACGTTCTCATTCCATTCGGTCATTGTTTTTAAAGTACTCTTAGAAAAGATGGTATCCTTTTTAACAGACACAGTGGTAGCGGTTTTATCACGCTCTTCTATTAATGCATTAATAGACGCTAATTTTTGTTGTACATCGTTAGTTTTTTTAGTTAATTCTTTTGTTTTGGCGTCTAAAATTCTTAATTGTCCTTTTATTTTTGCTGCTTTTTCATCATTTTTTGTAATTTCTAATTCATTTTTTAGTTTTACTATTTCTTGTTGGTTTGTCTCTGCTTTCTCATTTAAATCGCTTTTTAAAAGCGTAAAAAGTGTTTGATCAATATCTAGTTTAGTAATTTGTTTTTCCTGAATTACACTATCGGGTTTCTCTTGTGTTTTTTTTGTTTTTCTCTGTACTTTAAAATAAAATGATGCATGATAAGCTTCTACAGTTGCATCTGCTGAAAAAAGAGCTGCTTTTTTAGATAATTCCTTTCTTCGGCTAAAATCAGATGATTTTAAGAAAACAAGGGTATTATATGAGTCAATATTTAAATCTCTAGCAATATTAGCATGCTCCTTAGCTTTTATGGCTGAATCAGCTGCTAAAAAGATGGCTGAATCTAAGTAGGAGATGGATTCCTTTATAAAAATCAAGGCTGTATCAATGTTTTGTATAATTATACTCTGGCGTGTTTCAAAATAATTTCTTTGAGCATAACTATACGATAAATCAGCCGATTGAGCACCTTGTATAGCAAATTGCATACAAATATTTCGTATTTTAGAGCTATCGGATTGAGCATAAAACCTTGATATACCTAGAATCAATAATAACCAAAAAAAATATAACTTAAATTTTAATAAAAAAAGTCTATTCATGAGTGTAATCAGTTCTAATTAATAAATGTAACTAAATATTGCAGAATTTAAAAAAAAATACGAACTTGCCTTATCGTATCTCAATAGTCATGTTAAAGAAAAATACTTATAATAATTTATTGCATTATTTTTTTATCATCAAGCTTAATGCGTTTTTTTTAGCATTCGGTTTAATGCTTTTTTCTTTATTATCTTTTTCTCAGGATGATAGGAGTGCTTCCAAAAAAAGTAAGTACAAAAATCCAGAACATACTTCTGAAAATTATATGAAATTAAAACAAGGGTGGTTTATCGGAGTTGATGCTGGACCTACTTTATTTTATGGAGATGTAGCATTATACAATAATTTTCCAAAAGCAAAAGATTTTAATAAAAGTGCAGGCAGAGGCTTCAGTTTGTATGGTGGTAAAAAATTTAAATTCGGATTATCAGCGGAGCTGCAAGTATTTAATGGAACATTAAAAGGAGAAAAACAAGCAGATAAATTATACAGACGATATTTTTATACTGATTTAATGAGCTACTCGGTGAGTGCTAAATATAATCTAACACAATTAATGTTTAGAAATAAAAATGACAGACCTTTCTTTAATCGATTAACGCTATACTTAACTGTAGGTTGTGGACAAATATTCTTTAGAAGTCGATTATATAAATACGCAATTAATAATCAATGGTATCTTGAAAAAGTAAGTGGATATTCAAGTTCAGGAATTGATAGTGCGGGAATTGCAGCAGCAGGAGGGTTAGTCCAAGACAAAGCAAAAACAGTTAGTGCAATATCGCTACCGGTTGGAGGTAAATTGAATTTTAAATTGAACCAAAAAACAAATATTGTTTTAAATATAAATTATGTTACCTGCTTTACAGATCAAATAGATTCCTGGTCAAGAAGCTGGTCTCATAAAGACAGATACTTATATACAGGCATTGGTATTATGTATAATTTTGGTCTAGCAGAAAAAGACGATATTCCTCAAAGTGATCGACTGTTAAGACCAGATAAAAAAAAATCATCTTCAAAAAACGAAAGTGATGCTTATGAAAAATCAACCTCTGATAAGTCATCAAGTAGTTCAAAAAGAAAATCAAAAAAAGAGGCAAAAGCCGATAAAGACCTAGAAATTAAATTAAAATTATATGAACTGCAACTGAAAATTTTTGAGATGCAGTATCTTATTACTGAATAATTTTTTTGATTTAGATTTTATTTAACTTTTTAAGAATATTTAAAAGCCAATATTTACACCTAAGCTAGCAGTTTTTGTTTTGCCTTTATAAAAATCAGGAGTGTACTCTGACGACATTATACCTGATATTTTTGAATAAGATCCTTCTCCAAAAATGAATACGTCGTTAAATAATTCATAATTAATTTTTAAAGAGGTCGCATTTCTCATCCATAATATATTTTCCATATATGGAGTGCCTGCAACATTATTAACACCATTTACTTGCACAAAGTTTCTTGCAGGACCTTTGATGGCTTGTGTGTAACTTAAATCAATAGATAGACCTCTTATTGGTTTTACTTTAAAACCCATGTATATTTCTTGTGCATTTTGCCCTAAGTAGTGCCCCATATTGTAATTATTAGAAGCAAAAGTGGTTGTAGAGATTGGATGTGTATATGTCCATGGATTTGTGTGAGTATATTCAAATGTAAAAGCAGTGTTTTTAATTAAATTAGTAATTCTAACTCCTCCTTTAAAACTCATTAAATTGGTTTGATTTTTTGAATCAAACATTTTGCCTACGTTAACTTCATCTATAAACACCGATCCATATAAATGTGTTTTAGGAATCATTCGACAGCTAACATCTAAAAAAATTTGTGAATTTTCACCAAGTGCGTTACTTCCAGCTCCATTCATAGTTCTGTCGCCCGATTTAAAAAACATAAATGGTATCAAATAAATTGGCTGAACATTTTTTTCACTATAAATAATAGAATTACCAATAGAAAGATATAGTCTTTTAAGTGGTTTAAATGTAAACATATTAGCCGCCATATATTTTGGAAAAAAACTTTTTCTTAACCCACTTCCTACTCCGTAGGTTTTAGAAGAATCTAATACTTGAGATACCAACCATCCATGTACGTAATTAAAGTCAAACCATTTACTTGGATTTAATTTAAAGTTTAAATATGCAAATGATGGCTGCCTACCTAAAAAAATATTGGCTCCATTATAATTATTTCCCCAAGAAAAATTATCTTTTAATAAACTCACTGAGCCCCATTTCCATCCATAGCTTATCCCGGCTCTCACTTCATCAAAATCAGTCCTAGCGTTTTTAGTTCCCTGATATGGTTTGTAGTTAGCTCCTGGTAATTGGGTTAAGTAATTGGGAGTAGATAAAACATTATAGAATCCATTATCTCTTAAACTAAAATAAAATCCAAAATTTTTACCAATGTTACCATTCATCTCTAATCCATTCCATCTTTGTGTAGAATAGCCATTTTCGTTTTTTGCATAAGTATAACCCAATATTGGATTTAGTGTGAATTGAAATAAAGAATCTCTATAATAAAATAAATCATAACGTCGTTTAAATTTTTTGTTAGGAATAACCTCTTTATTATAATCCTTTAAAAAAAATGCAAGATCTTTTTTTTGACGTTTAGTAAGCTGTTCCTGTTTTATTTCAGCTTCATGTAATTTCTCGTAAATTAAATGACGAGAGTAGGGTTTTATTGCAGAATTTAATTCTATTACCTGAATATTAGCTAGTTCATCTAGATAATCATAAATGCTAATAAAAGATATATGTTTATTCACTTCTTGTGCAAATAAAAAATGATATGAACCAAAGAAGATGTAAAGTATAAGAGTTACTTTTTTCATTAGAGAAACAAAAAATTATTTCTCTAAAAATACAATTTAATTTTTTGAAATCAAGTGGGATGTGCTGAATCTCAATAGAGAAAATACTAACCTGAATTAATTTTAATCCTCCAGCATCCAAATAGCTTCATTTAGTTCGCCTAAAGCTTTATGGTTGTTTTGCAATTTTGCCAATTCAACGCCTTGTTTGTAGTAGCTTAAAGCTGTATCGTTATTCCCTAATTTTTCATTTAACTGACCTAGCTGATAAAAGCAAGGCAAATAATCTGGCTTAATAGATAAAACTTTTTTGAGTTGTTCGTCAGCTTCTTTTAATTCGGTTGCAGATACAAATTCCATCGCTAAGGCATAATTTAAAAACACATCATGAGGTTCGCTCGCTAACATGTTTAAAATTTGCACTTTTCTTGAAAGTTCGTTCATGAATTATTCTCCAGCAAATTGTTTTAAAAATCTAACATCATTTTCAAAAAACAAACGTAAATCTTTCACACGGTATTTTAACATTGTAATACGTTCAATGCCCATTCCAAATGCAAAACCGCTATATTTTTTACTATCAATACCACAGTTTTCTAATACTTGAGGGTCAACCATGCCGCATCCTAAAATTTCAACCCAACCAGTATGTTTACAAACATTACAACCTTCACCTTTACAAATGGTGCAGCTAATATCAACTTCTGCGCTTGGTTCTGTAAATGGGAAATAACTTGGGCGCATTCTGATTTTAGTCTCCGTGCCAAATAATTCTTTAGCAAAGAAATTTAAGGTTTGTTTTAAATCAGCAAACGATACATTTTCATCAATATATAAACCTTCAATTTGATGAAACTGACAGTGAGCACGAGCGCTAATAGCCTCATTACGATACACACGACCTGGCGAAATTGTACGTATAGGAGGTTTTTGATTCTCCATAATATGTACTTGTACTGATGATGTTTGTGTACGTAAAACCATTTCAGGATTTAACTCTACATAAAATGTATCCTGCATATCACGTGCCGGATGATTTTCAGGCGTGTTCAAAGCCGTAAAATTATGCCAATCATCTTCAATTTCTCTACCATCACTTACCGTAAAGCCAATGCGAGCAAATACATCAATAATTTGGTTTTTTACTAATGATAAAGGATGACGAGACCCCACTTGAATAGTTGGATCAGCAGGTAAGGTTAAATCAATATTTTCATTGGAGGCTGAGCTTGTCGAAGCATCATGTTTTTCTTTTAGCTCATTAATTTTATCTTGAGCTTTTGTTTTCAGTGCATTTAATTTTTGTCCAACTTCACGTTTAATTTCAGGTGCAACAGTTTTAAAATCATCAAATAAAGAAGTGATTTCTCCTTTTTTACTTAACCATTTAATCCTATATTCTTCAACATGCTCTTTGCTTTGAGCTGCAAATTGCTCAACCTCAAGTAATAAACTGTTTATTCTTTCTAACATAATAAATTTGATAATTAGCGCAAATTTAAGCAATTTTAGGTAGTGAAAAGTCAACTTTTAGTATATATCTTATTTATTTATTTATTGTGTTTTGGGTTAAACTCAAAAGCTCAATCCTTTATTAGTTATAAGGTATATTCAAATGATACTATTAATGTGATAGATAAGGATAGTTTAAAGCAAGGTATTTGGAAGGAATTTTGGGGGAACGGTGATTTAAAAAGTGAAGTTTCTTATAAAAATAATAAAAAACAAGGTTTAGAGATTGTTTGGTTTGACGAACCAGATTGTGTGGAATTAGAAGCTTATTATAAGGATGGATTGCTAGACGGACCTTCTATTTATTATTCAAAAAAGTGTAAAAAAGACTTTTACGAAAATTTTAAAAATGGTTTAAAAGATGGATTAGAACTGGCTTATTATCCCAACGGACGAATAAAAGCAGAAGGGAATTTTAAGAAAGGAAATTTAGACGGTTATTATAGAATATATGATAAGAATGGTAATTTTTCATTTGAAAGTAGAAGTACCGATAATGAAACTAATTTTAATCCCAACGTAACAGATACCGCTAGTAATGTTGTATATAATGTTCTTAAACGCAATAAACAATGGAAAAATAAGTTGATTGTTGCTGATTTAACTGGTAGTATGTATTCCTATGCACAACAAACAAGTACTTGGTTAAAGCTACATTTTATAAGAGATACCACGAGTCAGAATTTTGTGTTTTTTAATGATGGAGATAAGAAAAGAGATGAGGATAAAAAGATTGGCGCTACAGGTGGCTTATATTATTGTAAAGCAAAAAATGTAGATGAGCTAATTTCCACTATGGAATTAACCGTTAAAAAAGGACAGGGTGGAGATGCTCCAGAAAACCCAATTGAAGCGATTATTTATGGACTTAATAAAAGCGGTAAGGCAGAAGATATTATTTTAATAGCCGATAATTGGGCAAAAGTAAGAGATATTAAAATGCTAGCTCGAATTAAAGTTCCCGTTCGCGTGATTTTGTGCGGTGTTTATGAAGGTATGGAAATTAACGAAGACTATTTAAATATTGCCTATAAAACAAAGGGGTCAGTACATACTATTGAACAAGATATTACAGATTTAATGAAGCAAAGCACAGGCAAAAAATTTAATATAAACGGAGTAGATTATATTATTAAAAACGGAAACGTTAAAGTGTTTTAAATCTTATATCTTTACGCTCTATTTTTTGTGCACGTCTATCATCAAATATCCGAATTATCTGGCTTAACAAATTCTATTGTTACTATTGGAACTTTTGATGGAGTTCATCTAGGACATCAAAAAATTATTAAACGATTAGTTGAGTTAAAAAACAAGCAAGGTGGCGAAATTGTTGTATTTACTTTTGATCCCCATCCTCGTAAAGTATTATTTCCTGAGCAGAAAGATTTAAAGCTAATTACATCTACCTCTGAAAAATGTGAAATTTTAAAACAGTTTGGAGTTGATCATGTTTTGGTATTTCCCTTTACAAAAGAATTTTCTCAAATCCAGGCTAATGATTATATCTCTGAAGTCATTGCAAAAGGATTAAAGACAAAAACATTAGTTATAGGATATGATCATCGTTTTGGAAGTAATAGAGAAGGAAATATTGATACATTAAAGCGATTTGCTTCAACCTATCATTTTAATGTTGAAGAAATTCCTGCTCAAGAAATTAACCAATTAAATGTGAGTAGTACTCGTATTAGAAAAGCGATTGAAGAAGGAGATATCCAAACAGCAAATGATTTCTTGGGCTATTCTTTTTTTATTACAGGAAAAGTTGTTAGGGGTAAACAATTAGGAAGAACCATTGGATATCCAACTGCTAATATTTTAATAGGTAATGAAGATAAATTAATACCTAAAATAGGTGTTTATGCCGTTAATGTTTTGATTGGAAAACAATCATACAAAGGCATGTTAAACATTGGAATAAATCCCACTACGGATACTGATAACACTATTAAAACCGAAGTTAATATTTTTGATTTTGATAAAGATATTTATGAAGAAAGTATAAAGGTTGAATTTGTGAAGCGTATACGAAATGAAAAAAAATTTGCTAACTTAGATGAGCTAAAGCAAGGTTTAGCAAATGATAAAATTGCTTGTAGTAATGTTTAAGTCTTTTTTTAAAATAGTTTTTATTTTTGCTTTATCTTTCTCATTTAAGATATCTGAGGCTCAGTTGCTAGATTCTTTGGCTTTAGATACCATGCAAGGTTATTCTTCTATACAAGAAGCAATGAAAAATCCAGATGCAGTTATTAAATTAGTTCTCCGTAAACAACATTTAAAATCTTTCCCAAAAGAAATATTACAATTCAAAAATTTACAATATTTAGATATTAGTAAAAACTCTATTTCTGAATTACCAGATAGTATTTATTTACTCAGTAATTTACAATATTTTGCTTGTAGTAAAACAGGACTAAAACGTTTGCCAAAAGAAATAGGTAAACTAAGTAATTTACTATATTTAAATTTTAATCAAAACGATTTAGAGATTTTACCACCACAAATTGGTAATCTTGAGAAATTAGAGATTCTGGATTTATGGAGTAATAATTTAGATGAGTACCCTTCTTCCTTATCTGGATTGAAATCTTTAAAGATTTTAGACTTACGTAATATTTTAATAAATGATGAGGTACAAGCAAATATTATTAATATGCTACCTAGAGCAAAAGTGTATATGTCGCCTAGTTGTAAGTGTAAATGGTAGTTTTGAGAACCTCAATTACCGAGACACGATGCCTGAGGCTCTCGAAGGCAGAGTTAAGTTAAATTCCCATTGATTTTATTTGTTCTTCTAAAAATTTAATTCCTTCTAAAAAGCTATGAGGATTGTAACCTAAATCACGCTTAGCTTTATCAATAATAAAACCAGTAATTGGAGGTCGTTTAGCAGGTTGTTTGATATCAGCTGATTTCGAAGGTTTTATTAATGATTTATCTAATTTATAATAATCAGCAACTAAGTGAGCTACTTCTAAAATATTTAAAAAGTCTTTGCCCGAAATATTGTAAATACCACTTGCTTTTTTATCAGCGATTAAAATACATCCATCTGCTAAATCTTCAGCTAGAGTAGGTGTTCTGTATTGATCGTCAACTACATTAATTGATTTGCCTAGTTCTAAATTTTGTTTTACCCATAATACAATATTACTACGGCTCATATTATCTACAATACCATAAACTAAAACGGTACGAGCTATTGCCCAATGTAATAAAGAGGCTTGAACAATTTTTTCGGCTTCTAATTTTGTTTCAGCATAATAACTTAATGGATTTGGCTTCTCATTTTCATCTAATGGTCCATGAGTGCCATCAAAAATAAAATCAGTTGAGAGATGAATAAAATGAGGTTTATAGTTCGGATTTTCTTTTTGTAATTTTTCTAAAACTTCAACTTGATTTTTAACTGATATTGTATTTAAAAGATACGCACCATCTCTATCAGTTTCACAAGCATCCACATTAGTCATGGCTGCCGTATTAATAATAACATCAGGCATAAATTGAGCGAACACTTGAGCTACATTATCATAACTGGTAATATCTAATTCTGCATATTCGTACCCAGATTTATTGACTAATCTATTTTCGCCACGAGCCGTCGCAATGCATAATGTGTTAGCTTTATTTTTTAGTTTATAAACTAATTTTTGTCCTAATAAGCCATTAGAACCTGTAATCAATATTTTTTTCATAGAGTAAATATATAAAAAGCATTCAAAATGGTTTGCAAATCCCTTATTAAAACCTTATTCTTGTACTTAAAAAATTAATACAAATGACCACTAAATTGTTTATTGTTCCAATTTCGGCAGCCTTGATATTAAGCGCATGTAAATCAAATCAATCAGATATTACTTCGCAAGAAGTAGTTATAAAAAACGACACAATTATGAAAGATTCAGTTGAGGCTTTTGAGTATGTGAGTGAACAGTTTTCTGACTTAAGAATTTTACGTTACGAAGTTCCAGGATTTGATCAATTGTCTCTTCAACAAAAAGAATTATTGTATTATTTATCAGAAGCAGCTTTATGTGGTAGAGATATCACGTGGGACCAAAACTATAAGTTCAACTTAACTATTCGTAAAACGATTGACGCTATTGCAGAGTCTTATAAAGGTGATGTAAATAACGAAGATTATAAAAAGTTTATGGTGTATGCTAAACGTGTGTGGTTTAGTCGTGGTATTCATCATCACTATGGAAGTGAGAAGTTTTTCCCTGAATGTTCTCAAGATGTGTTTGCTCAATTTATCTCAAATGCAGATGCAACTAAATTACCATTAAATACTGGAGAGTCTGTAAAAGATTTCACTGCTCGTTTATTACCAATTATTTACGATCCAAAAATTGCTCCTAAGAAAGTAAGTTTAGATGCTAATAAAGATTTAATTACTAGTTCTGCTGTTAATTTTTATGAAGGTGTGAATCAAAAAGAAGCCATTGCTTTTTACGAAAAACAAATTGATAAAACTAGCAAAACACCAGTCATGATTGGCTTAAATAGTAAGCTAGTAAAAGAGAATGGTGTGATTGTAGAAAAAGTTTGGAAAGTAGGAGGAATGTATTCTCAAGCTATCGAAAAAATTGTTTACTGGTTAGAGAAAGCAATTACAGTAGCTGAAAATGCTGAACAAAAATTAGCTTTAGAAAAATTAGTAGCGTTTTATGAATCAGGTTCTTTAAAAGATTTTGATGATTACAATATTGCTTGGGTAAAAGACACAGAAAGTGCGATTGATGTAACCAATGGATTTATTGAAGTATATGAAGATCCATTAGGAAAAAAAGGGACATTTGAATCAGTTGTTTCTGTTCGCGATTTTGAAGCATCAAAACGTATTGCCATGATTGGTTCTAATGCACAATGGTTCGAAGATAATTCAACGTTATTACCTGAGCATAAAAAGAAAAATGTAAAAGGAATTTCTGCTAAAGTAATTAATGCCGTGATGGAAAGTGGTGGTGCTGCTCCATCTACACCAATTGGAATTAATTTACCAAACAATGAGTGGATTAGAGAAATTCATGGTTCTAAATCTGTAAACTTAGGAAACATTGTAGAGTCTTATGAAAAAGCAGCTGGTGGAAGTGTTGTAAACGAATTTTATTACAATGATGCGATTAAGAAAAATGTTTTAAACTATGCTGGCTTAGCTGATAAATTACACACTGATATGCATGAGGTAATAGGTCACGCAAGCGGACAAATTGAACTAGGTGTTGGACAACCACACGAAACTTTAAAAAATTATGCTTCTGCTTTAGAAGAAGGTCGCGCTGATTTGGTATCTTTATATTATTTAATGGATCAAAAATTAGTAGACATAGGCGTCATGCCATCTTTGGAATATGCTAAAGTGTCTTATGACCAATACATTACGAAAGGTTTAATGGTTCAATTATCTCGTTTAAAATTAGGAGATAATATTGAAGAAGCTCACATGCGTAATAGACAAATGATTGCTAAATGGGCTTATGAAAAAGGACAAAAAGAAAACGTCATCGAAAAGAAATTTGAAAATGGTAAAACGTATTTTGTAGTGAATGACTACTTAAAATTACGTGTATTATTTGGCGAGTTACTTAAAGAAATACAACGTATTAAATCTCAAGGCGATTACAAAGCAGGTAAAGCTTTAATTGAAAACTACGGAGTGAAAGTTGATTTAGCTTTACATAAAGAAGTATTAGAGCGTTACACAAAATTAAGTATGTCTCCATATCAAGGCTTTATTCAACCTAAGTTAACGCCAGTAATGAAAGACGGAAAAATAGTTGATGTAAAAATCGAATATCCAAAAAGCTTTACAGAACAAATGTTAGAGTATAGCAAAAACTATAGCTTCTTACCAGCGATTAATTAACACTAATTTATATCCCCCTCTGGAGGGGGCAGGGAGAGGATAGGCAATCTCCCGCTTAGTAAAATAAAATAGGAGGATAAATAATTATTCTCCTATTTTGTTTTCGAACTTTTTTTCTTAAAGGAAACTTTTTAATCTTGATTATAGCTTATGTTATGGCTCGTAATTCTTACCAACGTCAGTTTTTTCAGTTTAAACTATTTTGTTTAACGTTTGTTAACCAATAATTAAGTAATAACAGGTTAAAAGTCACGTTTTTGCAATTAATAAAATAGTTTATCTTTGTTGTAATGGAAATTGTTAAAGGTTCAGGTGTAATTCCTGGTGAATTATTGGCAAAGGTTAATTCTCCTGCCGATTTAAAAAAATTAAAAGAAGAAGAATTAGAGCAATTTTGTGCAGAATTGCGTCAATTCATCATCGACATCGTATCTGTAAAAGGCGGCCACTTTGGCGCGTCATTAGGCGTTGTTGAACTTACTACAGCTTTACATTATGTTTTTAATACTCCTTACGACCAATTAGTATGGGACGTAGGTCATCAAGCATACGGACATAAAATTATTACTGGTCGTCGTGATGTATTTTACACAAACCGTATTTACAAAGGCATTAGCGGTTTCCCTAAACGTTCAGAAAGTGAATATGATACCTTTGGCGTTGGTCACTCTTCTACTTCTATTGGTGGCGCTTTAGGTATGGCTGTTGCAAGTCAGTATTTAGGGTTAAAAGACAAACAACATATTGCTGTTATTGGCGATGGTTCTATGACTGCTGGTCAGGCTTTTGAAGCTTTAAACCATGCCGGTATTTCAAATAGTAATTTATTAGTGGTGTTAAATGATAATTGCATGAGCATTGACCCTAACGTTGGTGCTTTGCGTGATTATTTAACTGATATTACAACTTCTCATACTTATAATAAAACTAAAGATAAAGTTTGGGAATTATTGGGGAAGATTAGTAAGTTTGGGCCTAACGCTCAAGAAATTGCTAGTAAATTAGAGAACGCTGTTAAAACGTCATTACTCAAACAAAGTAATTTATTTGAGTCACTTAAGTTCCGCTATTTTGGCCCAGTTGATGGGCATGATGTGGTTCGTTTAACCAAAATCATGGCCGATTTAAAAGATATTCCTGGCCCAAAAATATTACACGTTTTAACTAAAAAAGGAAAAGGTTATAAATTCTCAGAAGAAGGTAATGAAACCGTTTGGCACTCGCCAGGCTTGTTTAATAAAGAAACTGGAGAAATCATAAAGGTAGCTCCTAAAGAACCTCAACCTCCAAAATACCAAGATGTATTTGGTTATACGATTGTAGAATTAGCTGAACAAAATAAAAAAATAATGGGTATCACACCAGCTATGCCAAGTGGTTGCTCGTTAAACATTATGATGAAAGCGATGCCAGATCGAGCATTTGACGTAGGCATTGCCGAACAACATGCTGTTACTTTTAGTGCTGGTTTAGCAACACAAGGTATGATTCCTTATTGCAACATATACTCTTCATTTATGCAACGTGCTTATGATCAAGTAGTGCATGATGTAGCTTTACAAAATTTAAAAGTAGTATTATGTTTAGATAGAGGTGGAATTGCTGGTGCTGATGGACCAACACACCACGGTGCTTTTGATATTGCTTATTTCCGTTGCATTCCAAATATGATTGTGAGTGCTCCAATGAATGAAGAAGAATTGCGTAACTTAATGTACACCGCTCAATTAGATGAAGTACAAGGCGTATTTAGCATTCGTTACCCTCGTGGTAATGGTGTGATGGTAAACTGGAAAACTCCTTTCAAAAAATTAGAAATTGGAAAAGGTCGTAAATTAAAAGATGGAAAAGAGGTGGCGATTTTATCTTTAGGACATCCTGGAAACTTTGCAGCAAAAGCGATTGAAAAATTAGAAGCAGAAGGCATTACACCTGCTCACTACGATTTGCGTTTTGCTAAACCCCTAGATGAAGCCATGTTACATGAAGTATTTGCACGTTACAAAAAAATAATTACCATCGAAGACGGAACTATTGTTGGCGGTGTTGGTAGCGCTATTTTAGAATTCATGGCCGAAAATAATTATAGCGCTCAGGTAAAACGTTTAGGTATTCCTGATAAATTTATCGAGCATGGTGAACCAAACGAATTATACCAAGAGTGCGGTTTTTCGGTTGAACAAATTCATAACGAAGTTTTAGAAATTTTAAAAGAGAAAAAAGCTGCTAAGGTTGGATAAAATATTGTTGGAATCTAAATTCAGTTATAGATTTATCTATAAGTTATAAGCAAGCCTTTTGAAAAGAATAATAATCATATCACTTCTGTTACAATTGTTTGCTTGTGACAATTCTGAAAAGCAAAGTGTAGTTGCAAATACTGTAACTATTGACATATTGCCATTTTCAGATATTTCTAAAAATATAATTGACTCAGTTTATAAAGAATTGAGAAATGTTTATCCGAATATTAAAGTACTTGACCCAATAGAAATTCCTAAAAATGCATACTATCGACCAAGAAATCGTTATCGAGCAGATAGCATTATAAGATATTTAAGAGCTATCACTCCTTTGAATCATATTACTCTTGGACTAACCTCTAAAGACATTAGTCATACAAAGGGAAATATTCCAGACTATGGCATTATGGGATTAGGTTGGGTGCCAGGTAATTCCTGCGTAGTTTCGACCTTTAGACTTTCAAAAGAAAATAGAGATACTCAATTATTTAAATTTTGCTTACACGAGTTGGGACACACATCAGGCTTACCGCATTGCAACGAAAAGACTTGCTATATGAGAGATGCGGAAGGTGGAAATCCAACAAATGAGGAAACAGGTTTTTGTGATAAATGTAAAAGTCATTTAATAACAAAAGGTTGGACTTTTAAAAAGTAAGGCCAGCTACTAACACAACCTAAATCCCATTTGGGCATTCGGCTTCGGCTTTTGCAAAAGCGGTAGACAATTATTTAATTTTCGCTTTGCAAAAGTCCATTAAACATTTATCTTTAAACTAACATTTCGGTAGACAAAGTTTCAAAATCCAAACGGGAATTTAGCTTGAAACCGTTAGCTGTAATTATGACAGAAGCCAATATTCAATAAAAACATGACAATGAAAGAATATAAATTTTGCCAAAGCTGTGGTTTCCCACTTAAAAAAGACAAAAAAGGTGGAGGAACGGAAAAAGATGGTTCCATCAGCAAAAAGTACTGCTCCATGTGCTATGAAAATGGACAGTTTTTAACCCCTCCAGAGATAGACACTGCTGAAAAAATGCAAAAGTTTTGTATCCAGGAAATGAAGAAAGACGGAATGAATGGTTTCTTTGCTTGGTTGGCTACAAGGTCAATTCCAAATCTTGAAAGATGGAAACAGTAATGTATACCTCACCACTTCTTAATAAGTATATTCAAAATTAAATTTCAAAAAGTAAATGAACAATCAACAAATCATAGACTGGTTATTGGAAGAAGATGTCTCTATCCAATACCAAGTTTGGCGTGATTTGTTAGGTTCTGACAAAAAGAAACTTCAATTCCAGATAGCAAAAGAAGGATGGGGAAGCAAAATTTTATCAAAACGTAATTCAGACGGCCATTGGGGAGATAGATTCTATAAGCCTAAATGGATTTCAACCCATTACACTTTACTTGACCTTCGCAATTTAAATCTACCATCAAACAATGAGATTGTACAAGAGACAATAGAACTTGTCTTACAAAATAACCTGGCAGATGATGGAGGTATTCAATTGGGGCCATCCACATCGCAGCATAGTGACATTTGTGTAAATGGAATGTTTTTGAATTATGCTTCCTATTTCAAAACACCTGAAAAGAAGTTACATTCCATTATAGACAGTATTCTTTATGAGATTATGCCGGATGGAGGATTTAATTGCAGGACAACAAGAAGTGGAGCTAAACATAGCTCATTGCATTCTACTATTTCAGTTCTCGAAGGATTCACCGAATTTCAGAAAACGGGATTCACGTATAGAAAAAAAGAAATTTCTGATGCTATTAAAACTGCAGTAGAATTTATCTTGATGCACCGATTATTTTTATCAGACCATACAGGACAAATAATTGATAAGAACTTCTTAAAATTAACCTATCCATGCAGATGGAAATATGACATTCTTAGAGCTATGGATTATTTTCAATATGCAGGAATAAAATGGGACGATAGAATGACTGAAGCATTGGCCTATTTGGACAAAAAGAGAAATAAAGATGGAACATGGAATGTGCACGCAGCACATTCAGGACAAGTACACGTCATCATGGAGAAAGCAGGAAAACCCAGTAAATGGAACACGTTAAGAATGTTGCGTGTAAAGAAACATTTTGAAATTGAATAACTACAGCTAACACGGGTTTTGCGTTAGTGGGCGGACGGTGCAAATAGAAACATTTGAGCAATTAATAAACATTGGTGCTGGCAGACAGTTTACGGTTTCAAATCAAACCGTTGCTTAGCGCGAAAACGGTAGTTGTCTTTTTTATTTTCATAAACATTTTTATTTGTTCTTTTTCTACAAAACAAGTAAAATGGTATTTAGAAGAGTATTATTTTGACTTTGAAACTTTTTTTGTATCTGATGGAATCCTTCTGTTAATCTGCGTTATTCATCTTTTACTCTCGTCTTCAAGTAGACTAGTTATACAAGTATTTGGAGAAAAAATAATAGTCAAAAATTTTTTAACAAGAAAAGAATTTGAATTCTCATTTTCTGAAATAATTGGCTTCGAATGGAGAAACAAAAACAGCAACATTAAACCTCGATATGGCCCTTCAATTTCTACTAGAAATCAAGTTTAACAATTCTTTTTCAAGATGAAAGTAGGTTGTTTATAAGTAAATATGAGTATAGTAATTATGAGGAATTACGAGATTTGTTTTTCGCTTATTGTCAAAAAAACAACTTAATTCAGCAACCTATCTCTAGAAAAAAACATCGATTGAAACGAAAATCTGTGAATAAACTTTAACAGAAATTTTATTTTAATCCTCCTTTGTTTTCGTTAAATTTGTGTAAATACCACTAAATTGGCTTCAGAGCAAAATATATTAATTTATAAACTCGATGAGTTTATTCGCAAGTACTACAAAAACCAACTCATTAAAGGGTTGTTGTATACCAGCGGACTATTAGTAGCTGCCTTTTTATTTTTAGTAGTAGCTGAATATTTTGCGGAATTTGGAACAACCACGCGTACTGTTTTATTTTATTCGTTTTTAGCAACGAGTGGCTTCGTATTATTTAAATACATCGCTATCCCAGTTTTAAAATTAAACAAACTCGGCGACCTGATATCTTATGACGAAGCAGCAAATATTGTAGGAACTCATTTTAATAATATCAATGATAAATTATTAAACACACTACAGCTGCAACGAAACTCTGGTTCAATTCTTTCTGCCGATTTATTAACCGCTAGTATCAATCAAAAAATGGAGGAGCTTAAGCCTATCCCATTTACTTCAGCCATTGATATTAGTGAGAATAAAAAATATTTAAAATTTGCATTGCCTCCCATTGCTTTAATGTTACTTGTATTGGTTATTAAACCAAGTATTATTACAGATGGAACAGAGCGAATTGTTTACCATCAAACATACTTTGAAAAAGCAGCGCCTTTTCAGTTTGCTATTAATAATAAATCTTTAGAAGCTATTCAACAACAAGATTATGTATTGGAATTAATATTAAATGGCAACGAAATCCCCAATGAAGTTTTTATTAATGTAGATGGCGTTGATCATAAAATGGAGAAAGTAGACAATGTCAATTTCACCTACACGTTCAAAAACGTTCAAAAAAACACAGACTTTGTATTTAATGCGGCAGGCTTTAATTCTAAATCTTATGAGTTAAGTGTATTGCCTAAGCCAATGTTAATGAAGTTTGATATTCAATTAACGTATCCAGCATACCTCAATAAAAAAAATGAAACTGTTTCAAATGTGGGCGATATGCAATTGCCACAAGGCACAAAAATGCAATGGGTATTTCATACTAAAAACACGGATAATATCTTTTTAAATTTTGCTGATACGTTAGTTGACATTTCCCGCTCGTCTGAAGATAAATTTTCATTTTCGAAACGCATGATGCAAAGCACAAGTTATAGCATCAAAACCATGAATCATTTTTTAAAACAAAATCCCGATTCTGTAAACTATACCATCAATGTTGTTCCTGATCAAGTTCCATTAATTGATGTGAGCCAAAAAACAGATTCTCTAAATCCTAAAAACATTTATTTCTCAGGTACTATTAAAGATGATTATGGTTTTACTCGCCTAGCATTTAAATATGTTCATTACACTCAAGACTCAACTGGCAAAGCCAAAGTAAAAAATGGAGAGCAAATAATGGGGCTTAACAAAACTCAAATCACTCAACCTTATTATTACTTTTTAGATGCTTCTCGTTTTGATGTGTTACCTGGAGACAAAATTGAATACTATTTTGAAGTATGGGACAATGATGATGTTACTGGTTCTAAATCTGCTAAAACACAAACCATGTTGTTTAAATCTCCTACAATTGATGAGTTAAATCAAGCAACTGATAAAAACAATTCAGAGATAAAAAAAGACATAGATGATGGTATTAAAAAGGCAAAAGATTTACAAAAAGACATCAACGAACTTAGTAAAAAATTAACCGAGAAAAAAAAAATGGGTTATGAAGAAAAGAAAAAATTAGAAGACATCCTCAAAAAACAAAACGAATTAAAAAACAAAATAGAAGAAACTAAACAAGAAAACCAACTTAATAATCAACAGCAGCAAGAAAACCAGCAGCTTGATGAATCGATATTAGAAAAACAAAAACAATTAGAACAGTTGTTTGAAAACATCATGACTCCTGAAATGAAAAAATTATTTGATGAGTTAAATAAATTAATGGAGAAGTTGGATAAAAATCAAGTAAAACAAAAACTAGAAGAATTAAAACTCTCTAATAAAGATATGGAAAAAGAGTTAGATAGAACTCTTGAGGCTTTTAAACAAATGGAAGTAGAACAAAAGCTTCAACAAGCTATTGATAAACTAGATGAATTAAAAGACAAACAAGATGTCTTGAAAAAAGAAACTGAAGGGAATAAAGGGAAAGAAGAGACTAAAGAGAATCAGGACAGCAAAGACAAAAAAGACGAGAACAAAACAGATAAAAGGAATAATAAAGACGAAAGCAAGTCAGATTCAAACAACAAAGAACAAAAAACTGACAACAAGAAACCAGAAACCTCAAGCAAAGAATTAGAAAAAAAACAAGACGAGTTAAACAAACAATTTGAAGATTTAAAAAAAGATTTAAAAGAGATGCAAGAAAAAAATGCAGCTCTTGAGCAACCAAACGAATTGCCTAAAACAGAAGAACAACAAAACGAGATTACAAAAGACATGCAAAAAAGTTCTGAGCAATTAAATCAGAACAATAAAAAAAACGCATCTAAATCTCAAAAAGAAGCGTCAGATAAAATGCAAGAAATGCAAGAACAGATGCAGAAGTCGATGGACAGCATGGAGAAAGAAGAACAAGAAGAAGATATGCAAGCACTCCGTCAAATTTTAGAGAATCTTTTAAACTTATCTTTTGCTCAAGAAGATTTAATGAGTCAGCTTTCTAAACTTCGTTCTGATAATCCCCAATATTTAAAAATTACTCAAACACAAAAAAAATTACAAGACGATTCTAAAATTATTGAAGATAGTTTATTGGCGTTAAGTAAACGAAACCCTAAAATAAGCGCCGATGTTAATAGAGAGATTTCTGCTATCAACATGAATATGGGTAAAGCAGTTGGCGAATTAGCAGAGCGCATGCAATCCAATGCTCAAATGCGCATGCAATATTCAATGACTTCCATTAATAATTTAGCCCTTTTACTTAACGAGAATTTAGAACAAGCGCAAAAACAAGCCAAAGAAGGAAAGCCTGGAAGTGGCAGTTGCAAAAAACCTGGAAAAGGACAAAAACCTAGCTCATCAAGTAAACCAGGAAGTAAGCCTAGTATGGCAAATATGAAACAAATGCAGCAACAACTCAATAAACAATTAGAAGAGTTGAAAAAAGCATTAGAACAACAAGGTAATAAACCAGGTGGGCAAAAACCAGGAAACAAACCAGGAGATAAGCCTGGTGGACAAAAACCCGGTGGGCAAAATGGCATGGGGCAACAAGGCGGACAGAATGGAATGATGCCTGGAGTTCAAGGTCAGGGAATGAGTGAGCAATTAGCAAAAATGGCTGCTCAGCAGGAAGCCTTAAGGCGACAAATGCAACAAATGTTGGATAAAATCAAAAAAGAAGGTGGTTCAAATCCTGGAGGAAATATTGCAGAAATGATGGAACAAACTGAAAAAGATATAGT
>JBEIPP010000248.1:0-3507 GCA_040376995.1 Flavobacteriales bacterium | reverse complement strand
GTTGAAAGCTTAATAAAACAGACACTTTTTTGACTGAAGCATAGTAACCACTATGATGAAGGAGAAAAAGTGGCAAAGCGTTCTGTTTTGAAGAGGTTTCAGCTCGTAATAGATTTTCTAATGCGTAATCTGGGTTTAATCAATATAACTCTAAATACTAAAAAAGGCTCCATTATTAGTTGGAGCCTTTTAAATTACAAAATATTACTATTTCCCTGCTGGGCTCTTAAAAAAATCTGTTGCTGCTTTATTCGCTGGATCTAATTCCTTAACTAAGTTAAAATATTCTTTTGCTTTGGTTAAATCTTTTTCATTAGAGAAAGCATAATGTGAGCCTAAATATGAATATGCTTCAATTAAGTTTTGCTTTACGCTAGCTTTTTCTTCTGGTTTTACTAAACTAATTGCCTTCTCATAATGAGGTTTTGCTATCCCTTTTTCATCTTTTACATCTTGTTGTACGTTTGCTTTACCTCTCCAGAAATAAGCGATGGCATACGTCGGGCTTAGTTGGGTTAATTTAGAGAAACATGTATCGGATTTAACAAATAAATCTAAAGCCTCCAAGTCTTTTTTCTCTCTTTGCTTAGCTCCACCATCGTAATAGTAAGCGCGGCCAAACTCATACCAATCTTGTGCATTTAAGTTTTTTGGCTCACCATTCATAATACTATTATAAGTGTCAACTGCTTTGTTGTATTTTTTAGCCTTCATGTATGCTTTAGCAATTTCTCTAGAAACATCGTTTGCTAACTTAGGATCAACCTGAGTAGCTTTTTCCATCTCAATAATACCCAAACTATCTTTACCTAACTTAGATAATAAGATTCCTTTGTATTTATAATCTGTTCCTACATATTTGAAATTAGATACTTTGGAAGATTTTTCGAAAAATCTGTTAACAGCGTTTAATCCTCTTCTGTAAGCCGCTGTATCTTGTTTTCCTGGTAATTCAGCATAAGAGTATCCTAAGTATCTCTCTAAATATAAACTAGTGTTGCCGTTCTTTTGTAAGTTTTCAATTTCAGCAATTGCTTCTGTATATTGCTTATTATTAAATACAAAAGCAGCATAACGCTCACGAGCTTCGTCAGAATTGTTTAATTCTAAATATTTTTTATAACTCTCAACCGCATTTGCTTTTTGTCCAGCTAAGTGGTACAACTCTGCTTTTTCTCTGTATGCAGGAGCAAAAGTTGGATCTAATTCTTGTGCTTTTTTGTATAAATCTAATGCCAATTGGTAATTACGCCCACGTTGGTATAATTTACCTGCGCGTAAAATACCTTTTGGTGATTTTGGATTTAGTTCAGTGAATTTATCGTATTCTTTAATCGCTGGCCCTCCTTCAGTTGGGTTTTTCTCTAATAAAGCATCTCCCATTAACAAATGATTGTCTGCGTTTTTAGGATCAATTTTAATCGCTGCGTTCAATAAAGTAATCGCTTCATCTAAGCTTTTATTATCAGCGTTAATATATGCCTCAGCTGTTTTACGCATTACCTCAGTGTTTTTATTAGCGCCTAAAGTAGCTGCTTTAAAAAATTGGGTTTTAGCATCCGCAGAATTTCCTTTGTACCAAAGTACTTTACCTAAACCAACATAGTTTAATGGATAAGTTGCATTTAATTCAGCTCCTTTTTGGTAATACATATTTGCAGAATCTAAATCTCCTTTTTTGAAGAAATTTTCTCCATAATAAAAGTAATTATCTCCTTTGTTTGCCTCTTTAGCAATTAATGCTCTAAAATCTGCTGCGGCTGCTTGGTAACGCTCATTTTCAGATTTAGTAATAGCTTCTTGTAATGTTTGTGCAAACGAAAAATTCGTTACAATCATTCCAGCGCTTAATAAAATTAAATTAGTTTTCATAATTGTTAGTTGTAAGTATAAAAATACAGTATTTAAAAGTCAATTTGTCTGCCAAGCTTTGAGCTGTATCAAAAACAAGCCCAAATTTAACATTATTTTAGTGTTTTAAGGTCCATTTTAATATTAAGAAATTACTTTAAAGGCGTCATATCTACTTCAATTAGGCGTTCTTCTTGTCGGTTCGGAGGTAATCCTTGTTTTAAAAACATGAGTTGTCCTTTTTCGCCAGCAATAAAAGTTTCGATTCCTTTTCCTAAGCTAAACTCCGCTGAGCGTCGGATAATGCATATCGTTCTACAGATAGGATAATCTTTTGTTGCAATATTTGATTGATCTGGCATATAAGAGATTTCATTGTTTTTTCTAGAAACAGCTAATATTTTTACTGATTTTAAAAATTCCTTTGTAGTATTATCATCTTTATCACTTAACCAAGCGTAATCGCAAACACCAATGGCTAATGAATTGGATGAAATGGCTTTGATTAATTCTGGTGTATTATTTAATGCTTTACAGTTTTTACCAAAATTTTGAGTTGGTATTAATGAATCTTTTAATTGGCGTGTACTACCAGAATTTGGGTTATCAAATACAACATTGATGTGTTGACCTTTTATAAAAGTGCTATCATTTCCTTTTAATAATTCAATTAACTCAGGAATTGAAATAGTTGAATCTGCAAAATCTTTACTCACCACAAAAGCAATGGCATCACCTGCTACTGTTGAGGTTTGAGGAATGATATTTTTGGATTTAAATTGTTGCATTTCTTTTTCGGTTAATGGGCGGGAAATAGCAATCACTTTAGAACTATCATTATATAAAGCTTCAATACATTCTCTTTCGTTTGATGAACGTAATGTAATATCAGCATTATTGTAGGTTGATTTGAAAGTGAAAATTTGATTATTGATATGAAGTGTTAAGCCTTCGTCAAAAAATAAATTTACTTTACCAGATGTAGGTGTGTCTTTTTTACGGTTGTCGTCATTTAGTCCGCAAGAAAATAGAAAGAAAGAAAAAATAATTAGTGCAAAAATTGATTTCATGTTTAGTAATCCGTTTGTCAAATATACAGAATTAACTAAATAAGAATTTATGACTTTATAATTGGTTATGTATAGTTAATACGTGGTAAGACTTGAATGATAACTGGTTGAAGCTAAAACAATAATAGGATTTATTGATTATCAGATTTTTTCATAAATGCTTCTACTTCTTTACTAAAAGTACTTGTGGAGTGATGTTCTTCTTGATTTTGAATATACTTTTTTTACAATTTCTACTTGTGATTCACTTACAGAAACCGCAAAATAATCGTCTTGCCAAGTAAACTTACTCGAAGATAAATTATTTTTATTGATCCAAAAAGGAGATTCTCCCTTTATGAGTTGAGCTATTTTAGCAATGCTTTATTCTTTTCCTAATGACACTAAACAATGTAAATGATCTGTACATCCATTAACGGCTAAAATAAATATCTTTTTTTCTTTACAATTTTGAATGATGTGCTGATGAACTTTTCGCCTAATACCAAAGTGAAGTATTAATTAGTCCAATTTATACCATCGAAAATATAACTAAAATCGCATGTAGAAATGATGGTTTTTTCATATAGTTCATTTGTTGTTTTTT
>JBEIPP010000016.1:0-27623 GCA_040376995.1 Flavobacteriales bacterium | reverse complement strand
GACGCTTCTAGATTGAGTATCCCTGCTGATTACAAAAAATTTGAACAAAAATAATTTTTGCATTTTAATAAATTAAAGCCGCTTCAAAAATTCGAAGCGGCTTTTTTGTTTTAACCAAACTTAACAAATTACCTTGGTTACTAAAATGATAGTTGTGGCATCAATAATAAAAAACCACCACTTATGAAAAAACCATCGTCAACATTCTTAAAATTATCAGGCATAATTTTAAGCACATCCATTGTATTGTTTTCCTGCGGTCAAGCTTCATCCGACTATATGTCGAGCAAAGAAGAACAAGCTAAAGATTTTGCCGATTCTGTTTCAAGTGTTATTCAATCTATCAAACAACCTACCTTAAAATCTGATAGCAATCGGGCATTTGTTAGAACTGCTGATTTATCCTTTAAAGTAAAAGATGTGAAAAACGCCACATTTCATATTGAACGAATTGTTACAGATCATAATGGTTATGTTACCTCATCTGTTTTACAAAGCGATGTGAGTTACAAAAACTCTATTAGAGTGAGCAAAGATAGTATGTTGGATATAATCAATTATACAGTTCATAATAACATCATACTAAGAGTCCCAAATACTGAGTTAGATAAAACCTTAACTGAAATATCTTCCCTAATAGATTATTTAGATTACCGAAAAATAAAGGCAGATGACGTGACCAAGGATGTTTTAGCAGCTAAATTGTCTGAAAATAGATTTATAAATCACAAAAAACGATTAGAAAAAACAATTGACTCAAAAGGTAAAAAGTTAGATCAAATGGCTGACGCAGAAAATGAATTATTAATTAAACAAGAATATGCCGACAATTCAAAATTAAACACCATGGAGCTGGCTCATGATGTTTCTTATAGCACCATATCTATTAATATCTATCAAAAAGAAACTACCAAAAAAGAAGCCTACGAATATACCTTACCTTCTGAGCCATACACCCCAAACTTTGGGGCAAAATTTATAACAGCAATTAGTGATGGCGCTTCTGTGTTCGGGGAAATTATCTTATTTTTTGTAAAACTTTGGCCAATAGCTCTTTTAGTAACTAGTATCGTGGTATTCATTAAGTTTATTTTACGACAAAAATGGTTTGCATAATCAACTACAAAACCCTGCTAGAGTTAAAAACTAGCAAGGTTTGGTTTTAATTTTAGTTGTCTAAATCATATATTAACGTATTTTTGTAGCCTGCAAAACAATAGGTTTAACTATCGTTTTACTAAAACAGATTACAAATAGATGATTACAGTTAACGCACCTATAGTAAACTCAGATACTATCTTACAGTATATTCCTCAACGTCCACCAATTGTGTTGATTAGCAGAATTTATGCATGTGATGATAATGCTGTTGTGACTGGTTTTGATATTACTGATGACCATATTTTTACTCAAAAAGGTGTTCTTACCGAATCTGGTATTATAGAAAACATTGCTCAAACAGCAGCCAGCATGGCTGGTTATGCAGCGGTAAAAAACAATACAACTCCTGCCGTTGGATTTATTGGTAACATTAAAGATTTAGTCATACACCATTTACCAAAAAGTGGTAATGAAGTATTAACGGAAGTTAAAACAAAAACACAAGTGATGAATGTATCCATCATTGAAGCGCATTCATATTGTAATAATGAATTAGTTGCTACTTGTGAAATGAAAATATTTTTACAAGAAACCGCATAATGAGTATTTTGGTTGATATACAACATGTATCTAAAAAATACAAAGATGCGCCAAGAGCTGCTGTAAATGATTTATCCTTAACAATTAATAAAGGCGATATTTTTGGATTACTTGGGCCAAACGGCGCTGGCAAAACCACATTTATTAGCATGTTGTGTGGTTTGTTTCCAACTACAAGTGGAGAAATTTATATTAATGGACTAACACATAAAACTAATAGTAAAGCTTGTAAGCAAGTTATTGGTGTGGTACCGCAAGAAATTGCGTTATATCCAAAATTAACGGCTTGGGAAAATTTAATGTTTCTAGGACACATGTATGGATTAGGTGGCTCTGATTTAAAAGAAAAGGTAAAAGAAAATTTAACCATACTTGGTTTAGAAGCCAACATGCATCAAAAAATTATTTCTTACTCTGGCGGAATGAAACGCCGTGTAAACTTAATTGCAGGTTTATTACACAATCCTCAATTATTAATTTTAGATGAACCAACTGTTGGCGTTGATGTTCAATCGAAGCAAGCTATTATTGAACATTTAAAAAAATTGAATAAAGAAAAAGGGATGACTATTTTATATACCTCTCATCACTTAGAAGAAGCAGAAGATTTTTGTAGTCATATTGCCATTATTGATGATGGTAAATTAATTACACAAGGTGCAACTAAAGAATTAATTAGTTTAAACAACTGCAATAATATTGAAGAAGTTTATTTAAAAATTACAGGTATTAAGTTTAGAGATAAATAAATACTTTGCTCTTCTCGACTCCGCTCGAAGTAACAGTAAAGTATAACAAAATATAAAATGAAATTATTATACAGTATATATAAAGAGTATAAGGTCTTAACTAGAGATAGAGCAGGATTAGCTATTACTTTTATTATGCCTACTGTTTTAATTTTAATTATCACATTAATTCAAGATACAACGTTTCGATCAGTAAATGAAGCCTCTGTTCCTTTGTTAATTGTAGATAGAGATAACGACTCTCTATCTATCGCATTAGAGAAATCATTAATCAATTCAAAGTTTTTTGTGATTACCAAAAAACAAATGACAGATGAAGAAACTAAAATAGAAATTGCAAAAGGAACATATTTTATTGGGGTAATTATTCCTGAAAACACAAGTAAAAAACTTCGCGAAAAATCTGGCGCACGTGTAACTAAATTATTGAACAGCTTTAGCGGAGACACTACAGAAACCGAAAGTGCTTTAGATACCAATAAACTAAACGTTCAATTGTTTTTTGATCCTATCACAAAAAAATCATTTAAGACAACAGTTAGCAATTCTTTTGAACGCATCATTTCGCAAATTGAAATGCAAAGTATGATGAATGCTTTAAACGAAAAAATGCAAGAAAGTTTTCCTTTAGCAAAACCTTCTCCATTAGAGGTAACTCCCATTGTTAATTTAAAAGAAGATTACGCGTCTTACAATAACTCATCTATCATTCCAAATTCCGTTCAGCACAATGTACCAGCATGGACGTTATTTGCCATGTTCTTTATTTGTATCCCGTTAGCAGGAAACATTATTAAAGAAAGAGATGATGGTAGCGCTTTTAGATTATTAACGATGCCTGGCTCATACATGATTGTGATTTTAGGAAAAATGTTAACCTATGTGATTGTGAGTTTAATTCAATTTGCATTAATGTTATGTGTTGGTGTATTTGTATTACCAATGATGGGTATGCCCGAATTAAATATTGGAAACAGTTTACCCGTGTTATTTTTAGTAGCCTTTGCATCTGGATTAGCAGCTACAGGATTTGGATTACTGGTAGGAACCATTGCAACTTCACATGACCAAGCCTCTTTATTTGGCGCTGTGTTTGTAATTATTTTAGCTGCTATTGGTGGTATTTGGGTACCAACATTTGTAATGCCAGAGGTGATGAAAAAAATCTCTGTTATTTCTCCTTTAAATTGGGGGTTAGAAGCCTTCTATGGAATCTTCTTGAGGAATTTTGGGCTTAAGGAAATCGTTCCTGAAGTGGCAAAACTCTTGGCTTTCTTCGCTGCTTCTTTAGGCGGTGCTTATTTATACCAAAAGTATAAAAGATTGAAATAATATTTTTATTTAAAAAGAACTGATAGTTATCCAAGCCATTAAGCCGCTTGAAATTTCTAAAGCCTTCTCATCAATATCAAATGTTGATGTATGAACTCCAGAAGTAATTCCTTTTGATTTATTTCCTGTACCTAATCTATAAAAGCAACTTGGTACTTCTTGAGTAATGTAGGCAAAATCTTCTGCGGTCATTCGTAGAGGTAAATCCTCTACATTTTCTTTTCCTAAATACTCAATAGCTGCCAGTTTGCAATTTTTAGTTACCTCGGCATCGTTCGTTAAAAATGGATAACCATCCATGATGTTAATGTCTGCCTTGGTATTGTATTGAGAAGAAACTGAATTAATTATTTCTGTGATTTTTAATTTCACATCTTTTCTCCACACTTCATCCATTGTGCGGAAAGTCCCCGCTAAGTAAACACTTTCAGGAATTATATTTGTTGCGCCTTTGCCTTCAATTTTTCCAAATGCAATCACTGTTGGAATATTGTTTTGTAAGTTTCTTGCTACACCTTCTGCATCTATCACAAATGGGAATTGTTTTTCAATCTCCGTAATAATATGCGCAGCAACAATTAAAGGATTATTATAATCTACCGCCATTGCTGCATGTCCGCCTTTACCAGTAATTGTAATATGTAATTCATCTGTACTTGCCATGTACATACCTTCTCTAAAACCAACTTTACCAACTTCCATACTCGGGAACACATGTTGTGCAATCGCTACATCAATTTTTGGATTTTGCAACACACCTTCTTTAATCATTAACGAAGAACCACCAGGCAAAACTTCTTCGCCAGGTTGAAACATAATTTTTACAGTTCCTTCAAATTCGTTTTTTAATTGATTTAAAATAATAGCGGTTCCTAAAACAGAAGCCGTGTGCGCATCATGCCCACAAGCATGCATCACTCCAGTGTTTTGAGATTTATATTCAACATTATTTTTTTCTTCAATGGGCAATGCATCCAAATCTGCACGTAACAAAATTGTTTTTTTGTTTGGATTTTTTCCTTCGATGATAGCAATAATGCCCGTTTTTACAATATCTTTTTTATATAAGATCTTATATTTATCTAAAATAGAAGATACAAATTTTGATGTATTAAATTCCTCAAAAGATAATTCAGGATATTGATGAAGATGTCTACGAATAGAAACCACTTCATTAAAATACTGATTGGCAAATGTTTTTATTTGATTAATCATCATCATCTAATTTTACTCTAACTTTCCTTTAGCCTGAGCAGCACTTAATTTATCTAATACCTTATCGTGAATGAGTTTTAATTTTTTAGGATGCTTAGTATAGTAAACCATCGAGGAATCAAATTTTGCTCTATCGATATGATTATCCTTTAATGGATTAAAAATATAAGTAGAGTCAAATTTTTCGCCCGTCACGCTTTTTACATTAATACCTGAGGCACCTTCTGCTAAGTATGCATCAGTTAAAAGAATTACTAACTGTTCTTCACTCAATATTGAGTCAGGCACAACTTCGTTTTCTTCTTTCGGTGGTGTGCACGAAAAAAGTAAAAACGAAACAATAAATAGTTTAATTAGGTTTGTATGCATTAAATGCAAAGTTAACACTATGCAGCACATTTTTAAATTGTTCGTGAGATTCGAACAAAATAACATTTTTTGGTAGCACAATTGGCTCATTTTCGTCAAAAAACACTCTCCCTGACACCATAATATGGCAATTTGGGAATGATTTTGATAAATTATTGATATATTCTTGAGTTGAAATACCTTCCGTTTTATTAGTAAAAGTAGTTACAATTACATCTGCAGGAACAACATCCGTTACAGATAACAAATCGTTAAAAGGAACAGATTGTCCTAAATACAAACATCTATGTCCTTTTGCCTTTACTAAAAAATTACAGTAAAGTAGTCCGAGTTCATGCAATTCGTTAGAAGGAAGGTATAATAAAAATGTTTTTGGATTAGCTAAAGGTTCGGGAAACAAGCCATCAATACCAACTATAATTTTTTGACGAACCAAATGTGAAATAAAATGTTCTTGAGCTGGATTTACCATTCCTACTTGCCACATATTTCCAATTTGGCGCATAAAAGGGAATACAATTTTTTCGATGGTACTCTCAAACCCAAAATGAATAATACAATTTGAAATAATTTTTTCAAACTTAGCTTCATTCATTTCCATCATGCACAACACCAAATTATCTATTTGATCACTTTCTTTCGAATAGTTATTTAAAATAGATTGGGCTTGTTTAATGATTTCTTCATCAGGTAACTTCGCTATTTTAGAAATCTTAAATCCATTATTATTTAATAAGGAAATATTTAAAATTCTTTTTAAGTCTTCTGAAGTATAATAACGAATATTAGTATCAGTTCTTTCGGGCTTTAAAATACCATAACGTTGTTCCCAAATACGAAGAGTATGAGCCTTTATTCCTGAAAGTCTTTCTAAATCTTTTATTGCGTATTGAGTTGACATTATTACTTTTTATCCAGTAACAAAGCTAAAAGAATTTTGTTTAAGAAAATTGATAAAAATCAAGATTTATATTTTATTCTATTTAACTACCCCGCCCAGCCTTCTCTATCCAAGCTACGATATTGTATGGCTTCTGCAATGTGATTGGTTTGAATATTTGTAGATGAATCCAAATCAGCAATAGTTCGTGCAACTTTTAATATGCGGTCATAAGCTCTAGCCGATAAGCCTAATCGCTCCATTGCTGTTTTTAATAAGTTACTACTTGCTTCGTCTAAATTGCAATAGGTTCTTAAATCTTTAGTTCGCATTTGTGCATTACAATAAATTCCATCCGATGTTTTATAGCGTTCGGTTTGTATTTGTCGAGCCTTAATTACTCTTTCTCTAATATCTTTGCTACTTTCCGAACTTTGTGCTTTACTTAATTCACTAAATGGAACAGGAGTTACCTCAACATGTAAATCAATTCTATCTAATAATGGTCCCGAAATTTTATTTAAATACTTTTGTACAACACCTGGAGCGCACACACAATCTTTTTCAGGATGATTGTAATAGCCGCAAGGACAAGGATTCATACTTGCCATTAACATAAAACTGGCAGGATATTCCACACTAAATCGTGCACGAGAAATGGTTACTATTCTATCTTCCAATGGTTGACGCATTACTTCTAAAACTGTGCGTTTAAATTCAGGTAACTCGTCTAAAAACAAAACGCCGTTATGAGATAACGATATCTCGCCAGGTTGGGCATTCATACCACCACCTACTAGCGCCACATCAGAAATTGTATGATGGGGGCTTCTAAAAGGGCGCTTAGTAACCAATCCCATGGTTTTAGTAGTTCTACCTGCTACACTATGAATCTTTGTTGTTTCTAACGCTTCGTCTAATGTAAGTGGTGGCAAAATAGAAGGCATACGTTTACTTAACATGGTTTTTCCAGCTCCTGGAGGGCCAATTAAAATCACATTATGCCCGCCAGCAGCAGCAATTTCTAAAGCTCGTTTAATGTTTTCTTGTCCTTTTACATCATTGAAATCAAATTCAATTTCATCTAAACGCGTTAAAAATTCTTGTTCAATATCAATGGTTGTTTTTTCTAAAACAGTTGTCTCGTTAAAAAAATCAATCACTTGGCGAATTGTGGAAACACCATACACTTCCAATCCATCAACAACAGCCGCTTCTTTAGCATTAGCGTCAGGCAAAATAATTCCTTTAAAACCTTCTTGTTTTGCTTTTATAGCAATAGGTAGAGTTCCTTTAATGGGTCGCAATTCTCCATCTAAAGATAATTCTCCCATAATAATATACTTTGATATTTCATCTGATTTAATTGCTTCTGAGGCTGCTAAAATGCCCACTGCTATTGTTAAATCATATGCAGAGCCTTCTTTACGAATATCGGCAGGTGCCAAGTTTATAGTGATTTGTTTTCCTGGAATTTTTAAACCATTGTTTTTTAACGCGGCATCAATACGTTGGTGGCTTTCCTTAACGGCACTATCAGGTAAACCAACCATATAAAAATTAATTCCTTGTCCAATATGCACTTCAACAGTAACTGTTGTGGCATTAATTCCGTGTACGGCACTACCAAAAGTTTTGACTAGCATGTTAAATATTTTTGACAAAATAACAACAAAAAGAAGCATGTCTCTGCTATAATTTGTAGCATTTTGCTTATAGATAGGGAAATACGCCTATAAAATATATATATTTTAATTGTTAAATAAGCAGGGTATTAATTTTATTTTTATAATTGCATTAAAAAATTTGCCTTTGCGCATCAGAAACTATATATTTATAAAACTAAAAAAATAGAACAATGATTAAAAAAATACTTTTAGCTTTTACTATATCTTTAACGGCAATCCAAATTCAGGCACAAACTGAAGAAACGAGAGAATTAAATTGCTATAATAAATGGTCTATTAAATTTGAGCAGCGTGGTGCTGAGGAAGTAGAAGATGGCGTTTATGAAGATGTTATCATTACTTCTCGTATTGGGTCTAAAGCTAATTGTTGGAGTGGAAAAGCAGAGGTAAGAAAGAAAAAATTAGTAAAGTTTTATATTATTAAAGAAGACAATACGATTGAAGAAGTTACCCGCACATGGAAAAAGGAGTATGATAATAAGGATGTAGTTATTATTAATGGCATAAGCGAAACCATGTTAACGGTTCACAACGAAATGATTAATGTACTTTGGCCTAAGAAAATTAAAGCTAAAAGAGCTGCACCTAAGAAAGCTCCTGAGCCAACCGATGATTAATATAAATATTTCAAAAAAAGCCCGCTATTTAGCGGGTTTTTTTATTCTTCTTTAAATGGGTTTCTAGGAATCCATTCGGTAGGTTGCAAAAATTGCATAAATGGTTTCAGAATTAATTTAGATACCCTGTTTTGTGGTTTAATATAACATAGCAACTCATGAGGTTTTGCTCCTACTGTAGTTTTAATTTCGGAAGCTGTACGCCCTAAGTTTACTTTTGTTTTATGCATTACAATAGCTTGCTCAATAAAACTATATAAAATAGTTTGATATAATTCAAACTCTTTATTATGTGCGTAATCAAATCCAATATAATGCGCTTCTACTTCATTCTCTAAACAAAAACCGCAAGCAAACGACACCATTTTATCCTCCAAAAACCAAGCATCCACATAAAATGAATTAGTGTTTGCTTTGATCACGTCTTCAAAATAATTTGGAGAAAGATGTACTAATTTAAATTTAGCTTGATTAAATACTTTTGTGTATAAAGCATACATTGTGTCTTTATAAAAAGACACTTCATCATTTGATAATCTTTTCTTCGTTAAAGAGGCACTGGCTTTTAAAATTCCTTTTGCTCTATTCCTATATTTTTTAGAAAAACAATTAATGTAGTCTGTTAAATTTAAAATGCCATTTGGTAAATCAATGATCATGTTAGGTTCTACATTAAAATGCTTAAAGCGTGTGCAATACCAACAATCTTTATCGCCAAAACCTTCTTCATAAAAATCTTTTACTAAAATAGCGGATATTTTTCCTCTTAGTTTTTCAGCTCTCGATACACAGTCAATTACTCCTTCTACTAGTTTAAAAACAGTTTTTTTACTATTCACATCAATATAAAAACCATGTTCGCCACTAATAAAATTATTACCGCAAGTTACCAAACGCATGATAGTTTCGTCTTCATTGTGGTTAATATATCTCTGAAAAACAGAGGTTTTTTTGCTTTTCAATTCGGTAATTTGCTTTTCAATTAACTCCCCAAACAATGATGCTGGAAAATCATTAATTTGAAAATATACAACTCCTATAGGGGTTTTTCGATTATAGATAATAACGTATCTAAATCTAAAATATTCTGATTTTTCTTTGTGTAATACGCTTAAATAAGAATGCGATAAAAACACATTTTTATTCTTCATTGCTTTTGACCATTCTATCTCTGGGACATTTTTAATTTCATCGTAACAAGTAAAAGTATAGTTGCTAAATAGTTTCCTATTTGGTTTCAAAATATTCTTGCTTAGTATTTTATCGCAGAGGGCAAACATCAAATGGCTAATAAGGAAAAAATGTCGTCAAACATCATTACAACACTTTCATCGATAGAAAGTTCAGAAGTGTCAATACTATAAATAGCATTGGTTGGCTCTTCAAACGGATTGGAGACTCCTGTAAATTCTTTTATCTCTCCTGATCTTGCTTTAGTATAGTGCCCTTTAACATCTCTTTGCTCACAAACATCTAATGGCGTGGCAATATGATATAAAATAAAATGTTGCTCGCCTATAATGTTTTCAGCTAACCTCCTTAATTGATTTGTTGGAGTTATTAAACTGCATATAACCACTACACCGCAACCGCACAACAGTTTCGCTAATTCTGCCGTTCTTCTAATATTCTCGGTTCTATCTTCCATACTAAAACCAAGGCCTTCGTTAATGCCTTGTCTTAATACATCACCATCTAGTACTTTTGTTAAAACACCTTCTTCATGCAACCGTTGTTCTAATTCGTAAGCTAATGTTGTTTTACCAGCGCCAGAATAACCAGTCATCCAAATCACTAAGCCTTTATGTGACAATAAATTTTCTTTATCACCACTAGTTATCAATTCTGGTTGATTAGAAAATATGTTATTGGAATGGCCCAAGTTTATAGTGTTTAGAATTTAAAAATACAATTAATTATCTTATTTTTGATGATATTATAGCGTTTTAATTAATATTAACATGGCGTACGATTTTAAACAAAGCCCAGTGGTTGACCAAGTTGGAATCGAGGAGAGAGTAGCTCGATTTAATACCCGAAGTATTAAAAAAGGAAGTAAAGTACAAGCGTTAAAATTGGCGCTTAACATGATTGATTTAACGACTCTTGAAGGGAAAGATACCGAAGGAAAAGTAAAACAAATATGCTACAAGGCTATGCATCCACACGATGCGTTACCAGGCTTACCAACGACTGCAGCAGTTTGTGTGTACCCAATCATGGTAAAAACTGCTAAAGATGCCTTAAAAGGTAGTCAAGTAAAAGTAGCGTCAGTTTCTACCGCATTTCCTAGCGGGAACTCTACTATGCAAATTAAATTATTGGATACAAAATTTGCTTTGGATAATGGTGCGGATGAAATTGATATGGTGATTAGCCGCGGCGAATTTTTGAAAGGCAACTACAGTTTTGTATTTGATGAAATTGCTGCTATCAAAGATTTAACACATAAATACAATGCACGTTTAAAAGTCATTTTTGAAACTGGTGAAATTTCTACCCTAGATAATGTGCGCCGTGCAAGTGATATAGCTATTTACGCAGGCGCAGATTTTATTAAAACATCTACTGGTAAAATTGGAGTAGCGGCTACTATGCCTGTTACTTTAGTGATGTTGGATGCCATTAAAGATTATTATTTTAAAACTGGTATTCAAGTTGGGATGAAACCAGCTGGTGGAATTAGCACTGCAAAAGGTGCATTACAGTATTTAGTGATGTTACACGAAACTTTAGGTAACGCTTGGTTAGACAATAAATGGTTTCGTTTTGGCGCAAGCTCTTTAGCCAACGATTTAATTTTACAACTAGAAAAAGAAGCTAAAGGCGTTTATTATAGCAAAGATTATATTTCAGTAGATTAAATAGCTTTCAAATTATTATGACTAAACCTTTTTTATACTTATTGATTTTAATTACTTTTTTTTCTTGTAAAAAGAAAGAGAATGAAAATGAAATCTCACCCGAACCTACTGCTAACTCAGCAATCTATGAAACAAATTTAAACACTATATTAACTTATGATGTTCAAAATGGAGTTGTAATTGATACAGTATTAAGTTTCAATGGAGACCTCTTAAAAAAATTAAACGGGCAATACAATTTTGAAAACTTTACATCATTAAGTTACAATTCATCAACAACTCCATTTGGCATTTTAAACAATTATCTAAATAGCGCAACTATTTCAAATTGGGGAGTAACTTCAAATTTAATAGGAAATTTCAATTACACGGATAGTACTGCTATTCCAAATTGCTTAAGTTGCGGCACTATGAGTCCAACTGTAGGAAGATTTACTGGGCTTAATTTGACCTTGACAGGAATTACAAATGCTACTCATGTTTATGTTGAAGTTCAAGATCTTACATTTATAAACCCGAATACAAATACTATAGATTCATACACCATTGCTCCAGGTACAACAACTTTAACAACAAACCCTTATTCTTCATATTATAGCAATTTTGTGTCAACAGGAAATATAAATGATAATGTTCTGTTAACAATAACATTCGTATCATATAAAACTAAAATTATTAATGGGCATTCTGTGTATTTTAATAAAAAATCCACTTACTCTTATCAAACAAAAATTGTAAATTAACAATGGCAAAAAAAGAAGCTAAAAAATTAGAATACTTTGCCGATTGGAAATACACTCCGTCACCCGAAGCAACCGATCATATTCGTTTACAAAAACAATACGATTTATTTATCAATGGTAAATTTGTGAAACCAAATTCTGGTAAATATTTTGATACCATTAATCCTGCTACCGAAGAAAAAATTTCGAGTATTGCCGAAGCTAATGATAAAGATGTAGATAGCGCTGTAAAAGCAGCTCGCGGTGCTTATGATAAAACATGGAGCAAAATGCCAGCTAAAGAACGCGCTAAATACATTTACCGTATTGCTCGTTTAATTCAAGAGCGTGCTCGCGAACTATCAGTTATCGAAACGTTAGATGGCGGTAAATCTATTCGCGAAAGTCGTGATATTGATGTGCCTTTAGCAGCCAATCATTTCTTTTATTATGCCGGCTGGGCAGATAAATTAGAATATGCGTTACCTAATCGTAATCCAAAATCATTAGGTGTTGCGGGACAAGTGATTCCTTGGAACTTCCCATTATTAATGGCGGCTTGGAAAATTGCTCCAGCTCTTGCTACTGGAAATACAGTTGTATTAAAACCTGCAGAAACAACTTCCTTAACCGCTCTTAAATTAGCTGAGATTATTCAGGAAAGCGGATTACCTGATGGTGTTATCAATATCATCACAGGTCACGGACCAGTTGGTGCTTCTATGGTTAATCATAAAGACATTAATAAAATTGCCTTTACCGGAAGTACAAACGTTGGTAAATGGATTCAGAAAGCCATTGCAGGAACAGACAAAAAATTAACCTTGGAGTTAGGTGGAAAAGCAGCGAATATTATTTTTGAAGATGCTCCTATCAACCAGGCAGTAGAAGGAATTATCAATGGTATCTTTTTTAACCAAGGTCACGTGTGCTGCGCAGGTTCTCGTTTATTTGTGCAAGAGAGCGTTGCCGAAGAAGTCATCAAAAAATTAAAAGATAGATTAGAAACATTAATTGTTGGAGATCCATTAGATAAGAATACTGACATCGGCGCTATCAACTCTAAAATGCAATTGAATAAAATTAATGAGTATTTAAAAATTGGTGTAAATGATGGAGCTGAGATGTATCAAAGCTCTTGCACTATTCCTAAAAAGGGATTCTTTGTTCGCCCTACTTTATTTTTAAATACATCACAGTCTCACCGTATTTCTCAAGAAGAAATTTTCGGACCTGTATTAGCGATTCAAACATTCCGTACCATTGAAGAAGTGATTGAAAAAGCAAATAACATTCCTTACGGTTTAAGCGCGGGTGTGTGGACAGATAAAGGCTCTCGTATTTTTAATTTAACTTCTAAATTGCGCGCGGGTGTAGTTTGGGCAAACACTTATAATAAGTTTGATCCTACTTCTCCGTTTGGTGGATACAAAGAAAGTGGTTTTGGCAGAGAAGGTGGATTACATGGTTTAATGCCGTACTTAAAATTTTAAAATAAATTATTACGAATCAATACGAATATACGAATCCAGATTGACAGCCTCGCATACACAGATTCGTACATTCGTAAAAATTCGTAATCAACATAAGTAATATGGAAAGAATAGAAGTTTTAAAAACATACAAAATATTTATTGGCGGACAATTTCCTCGTACTGAGAGCGGACGCTATTATCCTTTAAAATTAAAAAACAACATGACTGTAAACGTTAGTTTATCTTCTCGTAAAGATTATAGAAATGCTGTGATTGCTGCTCGTGGGGCATTCAGTGGATGGAGCACTCGTGCGGCATTTAACCGCGGACAAATTTTATACCGCGTTGCCGAAATGTTAGAAGGCCGTAAAGAACAATTTTTAGAAGAATTAAAACAGTTAGGTTACACACCTGCCGCTGCTAAAAAAGAAGTAGAGCAAAGTATCGACCGATTAGTGTATTATGCAGGATGGTGTGATAAATACCAACAATTATTTAGTTCAGTAAACCCTGTAGCTACTTCTCATTTCAATTTTTCTGTTCCTGAACCAATGGGAGTGGTTGCTATTTTAGCAGACGAATCTTCTGCCTTATTAGGATTGGTGTCTGTGATTGCTCCTGCTATTGCTGGCGGAAATACCTGTATTGTATTAGCGTCTGAAAGTAAACCAACTTGCTCCATCACCTTTGCTGAAGTTATTGCAACAAGTGATGTGCCAGGAGGTGTTGTAAATATTGTAACTGGAAGTGGCAAAGAATTACATTCACATTTTTCATCTCACATGGATGTAAATGCCATTATCAATTGCAATACCGAAAAAGATTTTAATAAAACCATTGGTGAAAATGCATCCTTAAATGTAAAACGAGTTTTTACATGGAACAAAAATTGGAGCGACGAAAAAGAACAAGGTCCTTATTTTATTACCGATTTACAAGAAATTAAAACAACTTGGCACCCAATTGAAAACATTGGTGTTTCGGGGATTAAATACTAGAATACTTAACCGCAAAGAAGCAAAGAAAGGCACAGAGTATGCAACGTATTTTGTGGCTTTTTTATTTAAACTAAGTTTGTCGCACTGAGCGGAGTCGAAGTGGAATCGAAACTATATTTAGTTACAATTTCCTAACTATAAACTATACCAGAATCTGCGTTCATCTGCGAAATCTGCGGGAAATATTATATCTTTACACCTCGCAAAATCAATCATTATGGAATACAATTTTAAAGAGATAGAAAGCAATTGGCAAAAATACTGGGCAACTAATAAAACCTTTGCTGCAAAAGATGGTGGAGATAAACCAAAATACTACGTATTAGATATGTTCCCTTATCCATCCGGTGCCGGTTTACACGTTGGCCATCCTTTAGGATATATTGCCTCTGATATCGTTTCTCGATACAAACGCCATAAAGGCTTTAATGTATTACACCCAATGGGTTATGATAGTTTTGGGTTACCTGCCGAACAATATGCGATTCAAACAGGACAACATCCAAAAATTACAACTGAACAAAATATTGCACGCTACCGTGAGCAATTAGATAAAATTGGTTTTTCGTTTGATTGGGATAGAGAAGTAAGAACATCAAATCCTGAATACTACAAATGGACACAATGGATTTTTATTCAAATATTTAATAGTTGGTATAACAAAAACAGTAATAAAGCCGAAAACATTTCGACCTTAATTGCTGAATTTGAAGCTAACGGAAATACCAAAGTAAATGCTGTTTGTGATGAAACCGTAAAATCATTTACTGCATCTGAGTGGAAAGCTTTTACAGAAAAAGAACAATCGGATATTTTAATGGCGTATCGTATTGCGTATTTAGGCGAAGCTTATGTAAACTGGTGTCCACAATTAGGAACCGTTTTAGCAAACGATGAAATTAAAGACGGTGTTAGTGAACGTGGTGGTTACCCCGTAGAACGTAAACTCATGAAACAATGGAGTATGCGCATTACTGCTTATGCTCAGCGTTTGTTAGATGGATTAGATACACTAGATTGGACAGAAAGTATTAAAGAAGCTCAACGTAACTGGATTGGAAAATCGGAAGGGACAAGTTTAAAGTTTCAAATAGCCCCCTCTAACTCCCCCGAAGGGGGAGAGTTGAGTCGCTCAAATTCCTCCCCTTCGGGGAGGTTAGGAGGAGCTTTTATCGAAGTATTTACTACTCGTCCTGACACTGTATTTGGTGTGTCTTTTGTAACATTAGCACCAGAGCACGAATTAGTAGAAAGTTTAACCACAGCAGATAACAAAGCAGCAGTTGAAGCATACGTGACTCAAGCAAAAAATAGAAGTGAGCGCGAGCGCCAAGCTGACATTAATAAAATCACGGGTGTGTTTACAGGTTCTTATGTAGAACATCCATTCACAGGAAAACAAGTTCCAATTTGGATTGGCGATTATGTATTGGCTGGTTATGGAACAGGTGCTGTGATGGCAGTTCCGGCGCACGATAGCAGAGATTATAGTTTTGCCAAACATTTTGGGTTACCAATTTTAGAAGTGGTACAGGCAACATCGAATATCACCCTGAGCGGAGTCGAAGGGTCGTACGATGCAAAAGAAGGAAAATTAATTAACTCTGATTTCTTAAATGGATTAGAGGTGAAAGACGCGATAAAAAAAGCTATTGCCGAAATTGAAGCCAAAGGTTTGGGAAAAGGCAAAGTTAATTTCCGTTTACGTGATGCCGTGTTTGGACGTCAACGTTATTGGGGAGAACCAATTCCGGTATATTATAAAAATGATATTCCTTACGCGCTTAACGAAAATGAATTACCATTAGTATTACCAGAAGTAGATAAATATTTACCAACGGAAGATGGTGAACCTCCATTGGCGAGAGCAACAAATTGGAGATACAAGCCCCTCTCTAACTCTCCCCAAGGGGGAGAGGATGCGAAACCGCATAATTGGCAAACCGCAGGAGACTCATCTTATAATTTCACAAAAGAAAAATCACAAGAGTTAAGAAAAAACCAAACGGAGGCAGAACAAATTTTATGGGAAGCTATTCGTAAAAAATCATTAGATGTTAAATTTAGAAGACAACATATTATTGGGGCAAACATTGTTGATTTTGTTTGTTTAGATCATAAGTTAGTTATTGAAGTAGATGGAAAAATTCATTTAGATCAAAAAGAATATGATGCTGAAAGAACAAAGGAATTAGAATCTATTGGTTTTTCTGTAATAAGATTTACTAACGAAGAAATAACAAATGAAATAGAAAATGTTATTAGTAAAATAAAACTCAAACTAGAAGAATTACCAAAAGTCCTCCCCACTGGGGAGGATTTAGGTGGGGCTTCCTATCCTTACGAACACAGCACCATGCCAGGCTGGGCAGGCAGCTCTTGGTATTTTTTACGTTACATGGACTCTACTAACGCTTCGGTATTTGCGGATAAAAAATTAAGTGACTATTGGCAACAAGTAGATTTATACATTGGTGGTAGCGAGCATGCTACTGGGCATTTATTATACGTACGTTTTTGGACTAAATTTTTAAAAGACCTTGGATATATAGACATTGATGAACCTGCTAAAAAGTTGATTAATCAAGGGATGATACAAGGTAGAAGTAATTTTATTTATCCATTAGTTCTTGTTGAAACAACCAATATTGCAGTAAAGGACAGTCAAAGTTCTGATATGCTTAGTGTATATGTTTCTCATAATCTATATCATAAATACTTTAAAAATGATCTTACAGAATCAGAAAAAAGAGAAGAGTATTTAAAACATATACATCCAAAATTTCTAGAATTACAAAAAAATTGGAAGGCAAAAACAAATTCTGAAAGACGATTCGAACCAACAGGAATGGCTATCCCAATAAGAGTTGATGTGAGTTTAGTAGAAAATGATGTTTTAAATATCGAAAAATTTACTAATTCAAGACTTGCATATAATAATTCTGAATTCATTTTAGAAGATGGGAAATATATTTGCGGAGCTGAAGTAGAAAAAATGTCCAAATCAAAATACAATGTCGTAACACCTGATGATATCGCCGAAAAATTTGGTTCAGATACATTGCGTTTATACGAAATGTTTTTAGGTCCTTTAGAGCAAAGTAAACCTTGGAATACCAATGGTATTACTGGTGTGCATGGCTTCTTAAAAAAATTATGGCGCTTGTTTTACATGTCCCCCTCTGGAGGGGGTGCCCAAAGAGCGGGGGAGGACGCCTCTCACGCACTAAACATTAGCAACGACGAACCAACCAAAGGCGAATTAAAAACCTTACATAAAACCATCAAAAAAATCACCGAAGACATTGAACGTTTTTCTTTCAATACTTCTATCAGTAATTTTATGATTTGTGTGAACGAATTAACGGATGCAAAATGTAACAAGAGAGCAATCCTTGAACCGTTATTAGTTTGTTTATCGCCCTACGCACCTCACATTGCAGAAGAACTTTGGAAACAATTAGGACATACTGAAAGTATTTCAACAGCTGCTTTCCCTGATTTTAATGAAGCCTTTTTAGTAGATGATAATGTAAACTATCCTGTATCATTTAACGGTAAGGTAAAATTTACATTAGAGTTAGCTGCAATATTAACAACACAAGAAGTAGAAGCCATTGTAAGAGCCAATGAACAAACGGCTAAATATTTAGATGGCAAAGAACCTAAAAAAATAATTGTGGTTCACAAAAAGATTGTGAACATGGTAGTTTAATATATTGGTAGTAGGCACACATATTTTAGTAAATGCTAAATCATCAAACATTGAATTGTTAAATGATAAACAGCCTTTTGAGGAATTTATTTTACAGACAATTCATGACTTTGATTTAGTACAAGTGGGGCATGTTTTTCATAACTTCACTGGAGGTGGTTTTACCAGCGTAATCTGCTTAACTGAATCGCATTTAGCTATTCACACTTGGCCAGAATTTAACTATTATACCTGCGATGTGTATTTATGTGACTACACTCGTAATAATTACGAATTAACTGTTAAATTAGCTAATGCAATTAAATTATACTTTAATAGCTTTGATATAAAAGAACAGATTATTAATAGGTAATGGATTTCGGAACATTTACATGCCCATACTGTAATACCATCAATGCTAACGAGGCACGCAATAATCATTTTTATAGTTGTAGCTCCTGCAGTCAAGTTTATATAAAATATGAAAGTCCATTAGCAAAGCCCGAAGAAATTGTCTCCGAGTCTGAAACGATGTCACCAATTATGCTTGGCAGCAAGGGAAAAATAAATGGAGAAACATTTGAAGTGACAGGTTGCGTTACATTATTTCAAAGTAGAACAACAATTAATCTTTTCTCCATAAAATGGAACACGGGCCTTTTTGGATGCTTATTGGAAAGTGACGGAGACTATCATTTAATTACTAGCATTAATCAAAAGCCAGGGACAGAATTAAAAAACACAAAGCTTGGTAAGGAAATTGAGATGGCAAACTTTGGCAAAGCGTATTGTTATTATATAGATAAGCCTGAATATATTGCCATAAAGGGTTATGGTAAATTAGTATTCGAAAAATTTACAAACTCGATATTCTGCTCCTACTATTCGCAAGACAAAAAAGTAGCATTTTGTTTTTTCAGTAAAGAACATATCAGTCTTTTAACGGGAAGAATATATGACTTTAAAGAACTAAACTTATCCCCAACAAGATCAATTAATGATTGGTATAAATAATAAATACCCAAGTCCTAAAATTGTTCCTTGTGCTAAATGTAACAGGGATATAAAATTATATACGCATCAAAAAGCGGCTAGTTTTTGTTGCGGCCATTGTGGTGCTTATAGTATATACGACAAGCAAAAACCTATAAAAAGCAATTACAACATTACCAAAATAAAAGAAAAGACTTTTAAAGTTGGAACCGTTTTTAAAATTGAAGAGTTAGAATTTGTATTAATTAATTTTATAGCTAAAGAGGAAACTAGTTATAAAACTATATGGTTCGAGTACACGTTATTTCACCCTATCATTGGTTATTGGACTTTAAATGAAAGCGACGGGCATTTTACGCTCATTAAGCCATCTAAATATTACGCTCAAAGTTTTGAAAATGTTAAAAGTATTACTCTCCCAAAAACAGGTAATTACCAATTATATAGTAAGTATAAATATAAAGTTAAGCTCGCTGAGGGTGAATTTTTTGATGACATTTTAGATAAAAATTATTCCACATCGGCTGATTATGTGAATCCACCTTATATACTTTCATACGAAAAAACAAAGGACGAGATATTTTGGTACCATGGCGAATACATTGATCATAAAACGGTAAAAAGTTGGATTAAAGAAGATGTGGATTTACCAACTAAAGATGGAATAGCCCCAAACCAGCCATTCAGCTTAAATTTTAGTCAAGATCATCTCAGACGTTTATCAGTCATTTCAGTGATTATACTTATCATTAGTCAATTTATTCTTTCAACATATATAACTACACCTAAAGAAGTTTCTTCTCAATACTATTCTCAAAACGATAATTTATCGCAAAGAACTTATGTTTCGTTACCCTTTGAAATAACCAGAGACAACTGTGCGGCAGATTTCGTATTAACTAGTAATTTAAATTATAATTGGCTTGAAACTGATTTTACACTGGTAAACGAAACAACGGGCGATCAATATTATTTTAGTGGTTCTTTAGAATACTATTCAGGATATACTGATGGAGAAAGTTGGAGTGAGGGTTCTAATAACTCCACATTATCAGTAGGACAGCTAAAAAAAGGCAGATACCATTATAATTTACTTGTAACTAATGATATAAATAAGTCTTTTGGTTCTTTATCAGTAGTGGTAAAAGAAAATGTAGATATTTTATCTAACTTTATTATAGTTCTCTTATGTTTACTAATATTTCCATTATATATAAGCTATAAACGAAGCCGTTTTGATAGAAAACAATGGTATAACAGCAATTATTCCCCATATAATTATGATTAATTTAGAAAGAGTATCGAAAATAATATCAATAAAAGGATTAAAAGGCTATGTTATTTTTATATCATTGCTTTTTATAGGGTACTTTTATTTGCAACTAAACGGCATCTTTATTTACAATTCAACAAGTTCAGAGCATGAAGGAGGCGATCACTCCTATTCAAATAGTCATCATAAATAAAATAAAATCATGGTAAATTTACAACACGTTTTAAACTCACTACTGTTTGCTGGAATTGGCATAATAGTTTTAGTATTATCATTTATCATCATTGATAAATTAACTCCTTATAACTTGTGGAAAGAAATTATTGAAAATAAAAATATATCTCTTGCTATAGTTGTTGCTTCATGCATGTTAGGATTAGCTATTATTATTAGTTCAGCTATTCATTAACAGGATGCGTTTTGTGTTTTTGTTTTCAGTATTTGTAGTTGCTACTTGTGGCCTAATCTATGAGCTAGTTGCATCAACAGCTGCTAGCTATTTACTGGGTGACTCTGTCACACAATTTTCTACGGTCATAGGCGTGTATTTGTTTGCTATGGGCGTTGGTTCTTACATTTCAAAATACTTCAAAACAAATCTTCTTAAAACATTTATAATTGTTGAATTATTAGTGGGCATTTTTGGCGGACTAAGTTCAACCATGCTGTTCATTGGATTTAATTTTATCTCTTCTTTTCAGTTTTTCCTCTACTTGATTGTGTTTATCATCGGCTCACTTGTTGGCTTAGAAATTCCGTTAATGTTGAGAATATTAAAGGTTCGCTTTTCGTTTGATGACTTAGTTGCAAAAATATTTTCGTTCGATTACGTTGGAGCACTTTTTGCCTCTCTACTATTTCCACTTGTATTTGTTCCTTTTTTAGGGCTTTTGAAAACGTCCTATTTGTTTGGTATGTTTAATGCTACAATTGCCTATTTTTTAATAGACTATTTAAAAGCCGCGCCTAAAGTTAAAATCACACTTAAAACTTCTTCCGTACTTGTAGTCGTTGTGCTATGTATCTGTTTTGCTTTTAGCGAAACCATATTAAGTTGGTCAGAATCGTTAGCATATCAAGAAAAAATTATTGTTTCAAAAAGCTCCAAATACCAACGAATTATTGTAACCCGAAACAATGATGATATTAGATTGTATTTAAATGGTAATTTACAATTTAGCTCGCGCGACGAATACCGATATCATGAATCACTTGTTTATCCGGCTGTTCTAAAAAATCCGGCGGCAAAAACAGTTTTAATTTTAGGCGGAGGAGACGGGCTGGCACTGCGAGAACTATTGAAGTTAAAGCAAATTGAAAAAGTGGTTTTAGTTGATTTAGACGACCAAATGATTGCATTATTTAAAGAGAATCAATTATTAAAACAATTAAACCAAAGTTCACTAAGTCATCCAAAGCTAACTATTATAAATAAAGATGCATTTGTTTGGCTTAAGGAGAATACTTTACTATTTGATTTAGCAATTGTAGATTTTCCAGATCCTTCTAATTATTCGGTAGGCAAACTATATACGAATAGCTTTTATAAACTGCTTTATAAAAGCCTTACTCAAAAAGGCATTGCGGTTGTTCAATCCACTTCACCATATTTTGCCAGTAAATCATTTTGGTGTATTAATAATACTATTAAGAGTGTTGGATTTCAAACAACACCATACCACAGTTATGTGCCATCTTTTGGAGAGTGGGGTTATGTGTTGTGTGAAAAAGAAAAGACAATTTTAAAGAACTATCCCCTTGATACAAAATTTTTTAATACCACAACCTGGTTAAGTATGCAAGATTTTCCAAATGACATGAGAGTATCATCTTCAGAGATTAATAAATTGAATAATCAGGTACTCGTAAATTTGTTTGAACATGAGTGGGCAAAATATGCGCACATACAATAATATTTCTCGCAGAGAATTTGTAAAAAAATCGTTACTAACGGTTTCTGCCTTTACTTTACTGCCATCTATTATAGGCACATCATGTTCAACAAAAAAAGTAATTACTGGTACAATCATCAATGATAATGCAAAAGCAGGTCACATTATAAGAGATGGCTTTAAAGGTAAACCAAGCAAAACTATAGAACTCCCTCTTGTGATCATTGGTGCTGGAGTAAGCGGATTAAGTGCAGCTTATTATTTAGAAAAAAACAACGTTAACGATTTTATCTTATTTGATTTAGCCCCTAAGTATGGTGGCAATGCAATCTCCGATATAAATGCGATTTCATCTTATCCTTGGGCAGCACATTATTTACCAATAGTAAATAATTCAAACACCGAACTAATTGATTTTTTACATCAACATCAAATCATAACTGGGTTTGACAGTAATCAATTACCGATATACAACGAATACTACTTATGCTTTGACCCAGAAGAGCGTTTGTTTATTAATGGACATTGGCAAGAAGGCTTAATTCCCAATTTTGGTGTGTCAGACGAAGAAAAAAAAGAGATATCAAGGTTTTTTACTTTAGTTAATGAATACCGTCATAAAATAGGTTCAGATGGGAAACCCGTGTTCGAAATTCCCGTAGCTAATTCTTCAAAAGATGAAGAATACAGAACACTCGACAAAATATCATTTGCTGATTTTTTAGAAAACCACAACTACTCTTCTCCACATTTGTTGTGGTACTTAAATTATTGTTGCAAAGATGATTATGGCTCAACGCTTGAAGATACAAGTGCTTATGCTGGCTTACATTATTTTTGTGCACGACGAGCTAAAGCTGCCAACGCTGAATCGTCGGCCGTTTTAACATGGCCCGAAGGAAACTCATTTTTAGTTAATAAACTAGCCCTATCTTGTAAAAACAAAATTAGAACCAATCATTTAATTACATCTGTAACGACAATAAACGACAAAGTGGAAATTGTAACGTATAATACATTAACGGAAGAATGCATTAAATATATTTCAAATCAAGCTATACTTTCTACGCCACAGTATATAAATAATTATTTGTTGTCAGAATCTTTAACTCAACGCAGAGCCTCAAGTCTCTCGCTTGAATATACTCCTTGGATGGTTGCTAATATTACAGTTTCGGAATTACCAGAATATAAGGGAGAACCATTATCTTGGGATAACGTTATATATCAAAGTAAGTCTTTAGGATATGTAAATGCTTGTCATCAACATTTAACTAAAAACAGTCAGGGTTCCGTTTTAACTTACTATTTGCCTCTGGTAGATCTTCCGGTAAAGGAAGCGAGAAAATATGCGAGAGAAAAAACACATGAAGATTGGGTAAATGAAATTATTTTAGATTTTAAAATGGCTCATCAAGATATTGAAAAATATATAACCAACATCGATATTAAAATCTGGGGACACGGCATGATAAAACCAGTGCCGGATTTTATATTTAATTCAGACAAAGATATTTATAGCAAGCCTATTGACAATAAGTTGTTTTTCGCTCATACCGATTTATCTGGTGTCTCCATTTTTGAAGAAGGTTTTTCACAAGGAATTAATGCTGCAAAACAAATAATTGCTTTACATGATAAAGTTACAACAGCATAATTGGATTGGTAATTCAAAAGTTGAATCCATCGGCATCTTAAGTATTCCCTTTTTGTGTGTCGCAATCCTGTTTTTTATTCCTAATTTATTTTTTGAGTCCGATACATTGCCTGAGTTTGCGTGGTTGTTTTTGGTAGTGTTTATAGATGTAGGTCATGTATATAGTACTATTTACAGAACCTATGTAGATAAACCGCTTATTAATAAACACCGTAATTTATTTTTTTGTTTACCCATTTTATTACTAGTGGCTAGTATTATATTACACACTATCAGCAGTATGTTGTTTTGGCGATGTTTAGCTTATTTTGCTGTATATCATTTTATCCGACAGCAATACGGATTTCTAAAAATTTACAGTCGAAAAAACACGTATTCAAAAATCAAAAACCGTATTGATGCTTTTACAATTTATGGCGTTACTGTTCTCCCAATAGTTTACTGGCATTTTTCTCCTGATAGAAATTTTAGTTGGTTTTTAAAGGGAGATTTTATATTAACTGCAGGCACAACAATTTTATCCAACATCGTGATCGTTGTGTTTTTTTTGTTACTTATATTTTACTTCATCGCAGAGGTTCAATCTTCTATTCACACTAAGGTTATTAATTTACAAAAAAACTGTATTGTATTAGGTACCGCATTATCGTGGTATATAGGTATTATTTATTTTAATAGTGATTTTGTATTTACCTTTTTAAATGTTGTATGCCATGGCGTTCCCTATATCACACTTGTTTGGATTCATGGTAAAAAAACCTATTCCAATAGCACTTCTGCCAGTTTTTTAAAATTAGTGTATGGAAAATTTAGCTTACTCATTTTTTTGTTGCCGCTTATTATTTTTGCCTATGTAGAAGAAGGATTTTGGGATGCCCTCGTTTGGAAAGAACACAACTCAGTATTTACAATTTTTAAAAACATAAGCCATAGTGTATCAAAAAACACACTCAATATTATTGTTCCATTATTAGCATTACCTCAATTATTCCATTACGTCATCGATGGTTTTATATGGAAGATTAGAAATGATAAATTTGAGTGGACAAAGATTTTGTAAATAAAAGATTAGGTTTATTTTTCCGCAACATCTATAATAATGACTCAAAACGAGCAAGGCGCATTTTGCGGTAAATGTGTAAAAACAGTAGTTGATTTTAGTAATAAATCAATAGAAGAAATCAAAGTATTTTTTATGGGCAAGCAAAACGAAAAAGTGTGTGGTCGTTTTGAAAAGACACAATTAACATCATTGAGTTTTGATGCATTTTATAATGAGTTTAAAGAGTTTCATTTTACAAAACGCTTTGCTGTGATTGTATATTTTACTTTTGTAATATGGTTATTAAATGGTTCAACTGGAGTTGCTCAAACACAGCAAACAACAAAAGGGGACGTATAAATTGACCATAATAATATTATGGGTCGCGTGAGAGCAAATCCAATTGCTAAAGACACAACTAAAACATGTATAAAACCAAAGCCAGGAACAAAAGTTGTTAAAGAAAAAGTAAAATATATAAAGAGTGAATTAAAACCAGCAGAAGAAATAAAAATGGGAGAAGTAGTTGCCTAACCAGTAAAAAAAGAGATTGTAAAATCTCAAAAACCAATGGCAAATAGGTAATTTATTAATAAAAAAAGCCCTATGAATTGTTTCATAGGGCTTTTAAATACTCTTTTATTAATCTAATCGTAAGTTTGTACTGCCAATAATAACACCATCACAAACTACCTCAATAATATAATTACCAGATACTAATGGATCTTTTCCTTCACAGTATGTAACACCACTGATCTCAGCATTTGCATAATTTAAAGCTTGTTTGCCAGCAAAATATCCACTTGATTTATCAAAAGAAAAACGATAATTGTCATCATAGTTTTTTGCCATCTCTTTGCCATCAGGAGTTACAATTCGAACAAATACTGTTTTCTCGCCAGCTTTAGCTATTTTGTTTTCTCCTAAAGAAAACGATACTTTAATTTTTTCGGCACGAGAAGCTTTACTTGTTTCGCTTTCTTTTTTTCCACCACTCTTAAACTTAACACCTTTCGCTAAAATATTAAAACAAGTTAAAATAGATCCTTTTTGAATAGTTGCTTTTAAATCTTCTTTTTCTTTATTTAAAGTGGTTGTTTTGCCTTTTTCAGAATCTAACTCTTTTAATACATTATCTTTTTCTACTATTAATGTTTTATTTAATGTGCCTAAAGAGTCAATAGTTCTAACATAACCTCTCATGATTTGACGCAAAGTTTCAGATTCTTTTTTCAATTTCGAAATGATATACGCATCTCCCTTATGCTTTTCAGCATCTTCTAGTAACTGAGCAATCTCAGCTTTTTTAGCATCAATCTCAGCTTGCAAAGCTTTATCATTAGTTTGTAAATTAGCATAGTCTTTTTGTAATTGTAATAATTCTCCTTTTACATTATCGCGTTCTACAATAACTTGTTCTTTTACAATAATTTCACTTGCGGCTTTATTTTTTTCTTGTGTATACATCCAAAATGTAACACCATTGGTAATTGCTAATAATGCAATTAATATCCACAGAAGTCCTGATTTTTTACGATTTTCGTTAGACATGTTTTCCTCCATTACAAAATAATATTTCCTCCAAAATTAGTATAAAATTAAGAACCCTTAGCGAAAGTTTTTCACTAAGGGTTCTTAATTAGTTTATTTTAAAGCTTATTTAGTAATTCCTAATTTTTTACTGATAGCAGCTGGAATAGCTTTTTATGTAATATAATGCAAGTGGTTTTGTATAACACATTGGATGCAGATACATAAAATATCAATCACACTCCTTTTCTAGTTAAGTAAATTTTTCTGGAGCTTTACCTAAAAAAGTATCATAAGTATTTTCTTCAACTGTAAATATAGCTTCAAAATCAACTTTATTTTAGGATCAAGTACTGATTGGTTATGAGCTTCTTTTTTTTCTCTGTATATACTTTTCAGAAACTAAACCATATTTACAAATCACATTCATAACATCAGATAATCCACCACCACCTACGGTCATATTAGCTTGTTCATGTATATGAGCGTACTTATCTACTTTTAGAGGGATGTTAAGTACGACATACATTTTGGTAAAATTAAAATCTTTGCCTTTTATTATTCTAAATTATTAGTTCATAAAAAACGAGATTGATGAAAACAAAAAATTAGTTCCTGTTGCCCTTGATTTTGAAAAGCTTTAGTATATAAGTTTTTTACAACAGTAAATTGATATCCACAATCTTTTGTATTTGAAAACGGATCCTGATAAGGCACTTGACTATTTTATATGTCTAAATTATTGTTTTTTATTGTCATACCTGTTTACCGAGAGGCAGGTGGTATGCCATGTTTAACCCAGATTACGCATTAGAAAATCTATTACGAGCTGAAACCTCTTCAAAACAGAACGCTTTGCCACTTTTTCTCCTTCATCATAGTGGTTACTATGCTTCAGTCAAAAAAGTGTCTGTTTTATTAAGCTTTCAACT
>JBEIPP010000253.1:0-3263 GCA_040376995.1 Flavobacteriales bacterium | reverse complement strand
CATTTTAGTCCTGTTTTAAAATTTGCTGCATAAAAAAAAAAGAGACCGTCTTTTTAGACAGTCTCCTCACTACTTTTTATTATTAGTTGAAGTTACGCTTCGCTAAACTCCAACTAGCGGAGCAGTATATGGCTGGACACAGATATGTAAGCAGTACAGAAGCCTATCAACTCAACAACAATGAGGAACTGCAAGACGACATCAGAAAATATCATCCGATAGGATAAAAGAATTAAATTTACAACACAAAATAAGGTATCACATTTTGTGATACCTTTTGAAATCCAGTAACAATATGGCAAAGAAAGAAACAGCATTATTAATCCCAGAAGAAAAAATAATCAGCAAAATATTTTTATTACGTGAAGAAAAGGTAATGTTAGATGTTCATCTTGCTGAAATTTACGGAGTAGAAACAAGAGCCTTAAAACAAGCGGTTCGTAGAAACATGGATTTATTCCCTGATGATTTTATGTTTACGCTAACAGAAAAAGAAGTAGAAATAGTGGTGTCGCAAAATGCGATACCTTCCAAGCAATATCTTGGCGGTTCAAATCCATTTGCTTTTACAGAAACAGGCGTAGCAATGTTATCAAGTGTTTTAAAAAGCAAGAGAGCAAGGGAAATGAACATCGCAATTATGAGGGCTTTTGTAGCCTTACGGAAAATGCTTTTAAGTAATACGGAGTTACGATTAGAAATAGAATACATTAAAAAGAAAGTAGATAATCACGGAAAAAACATTGAATTGGTTTTTCAATACTTGGATGAACTTTTAGAGAAAAAAGAAAACCCAAAACCCCGAAAACAAATAGGCTTCACGCTTCCAAAGAAAAAGAAATAATCCACCCACAGCCCCAGCAGCAAAAATCCCCGCCCTTTACCCTTGCCACTGCACGAGCCAAACGCAAAGGGATGCAGGGCTTCGTTGGTCTTTTTGCTGCTTCCCCTGCCGTGCCCTTCTGTTGTTTTTACTGTCATACTTTTTGTACCAACCGCACTTTTTGCACATTGCTTTTTGCTTTAGAGTTGTTTAATAATGAAAGCGGATAAAAGCAAACATCAATGAGCAAAGCCGACACACCAAACAAAAAGATACGCCAGTCAAAAAAGTGTCTGTTTTATTAAGCTTTCAACTCTCATTACGATTCCTAAAGCATAATCTGGGTTTAATCAAATTAAACTACTTGGCTAGGCGTTTTGTGCTTTAAAGGAAAATCCATTCTTAAAATCCTTTTAAATGAGTCTGAGGATTATTTAAAAAGTAATATATTTGAGTAAACAATAGACCTCTTTCATAATTGATAATTATAAATACCTGCTATAAAATTAAGTCTAAGAGTAAAACGTTTTCTTCTGTTTCTGTATTACTCGGCTACAATTCTAAATATTTTTATTGAGCGAATTACATTTTCTTGAAGCACCTATCGCACATTTAAACATGGTGCATTGCATGGAACTATGACTGGTATTTTTATGGCTACATCAATTATCAGTATCAATGCATTATTTGAACGCAAGAGCTTTAAATACATTGCTATTAACGCGGGTTATTGGATTATTTGTATGGGTTTAATGGGCGGTATTTTATCTACCTGGATGTAATACTCTCCTACTCTACTAAAAAGACACCTAAATACATTTCAAGTGGCTTTAATATTTTAATAATAAATAACGCTATATCTTTAGATGAAAAAATTATAGATTATAATCTTCAAGCAAATCAATTGTTGTTTTAAAAACAAAAGTTGCAGGTCCTTCTAACCAAATATTGTAAAAAGTACTTTCTAAAACTTTTTCAAATTTTACATTTAGGTTTCCACCTAATGTTTTTATAGCACAATTATTTTTATCAGTACTTTGCCCTTTAAAAGCTGCTATTAACGCTGCCGCTGTAACTCCTGTGCCACATGATAAGGTTTCATCCTCCACTCCTCTTTCGTAAGTGCGCACAAATAATTCATTATCTTTTTTTTCGATAAAATTAACGTTGGTTCCTTCGGCTGCAAAACGATTATTATATCTAATTTTTTTTCCTTCCTCAAATACATTTACATTTTCTATATCATTCACAAATTTTACATAATGTGGCGATCCTGTATTCAAATAAAAAAAATCCTCGCCAACTTCTACTTGCCTCACATCATTCATTTTTAAAGAAACGATATCATTTGTTATTTTAGCTTCATGAATGCCATCAATGGCTAAAAATTTTGCATCGGTAGAAATAATACCTAAACGTTTCGCGAAAGCCGTAATACATCTTCCGCCGTTGCCACACATGCTACTTTCGTTACCATCGCTATTAAAATAAACCATTTTAAAATCAATGCCTGGTTCTAATTCTAATAACATTAAGCCATCAGCTCCAATACCAAAACGACGATCACACAACCATTTTATTTGTTCAGTGGTTAATGAAATATTTTTTTCACGATTATCTATCAGCACAAAATCATTTCCTGTACCTTGATATTTATAGCATTCTAACTGCATCTTAAAGATTAATAATTCTTGCTAATAAATTAGAGTCTTGAACTAACTCCATTGGTTTAAACTCTGTACCCGAAGATATTTTATAAACCACATCATCATTTTTTAAATAAAAATTGTCCTCTAGTTTATAAATAGTGATACTACTAAAATCTGACAAACCATATAGTATTACTCTATTACGAGTCATACGATAACCTTTAGAATTTAAAGGGGTTTTCCAAAACTCTACAAAAAATAAATTTGGGTAATCTGAACTTGTAACACCAGCTAATTGCCCACTTAAAGTATCGCGTTTAGAAGTTAAATCTAAATCAATAACTTTAATGTTTTTAATTGATAGTAATTCCTCTTGTGCTACTTTAATATCATCTTCTTTCAATAAAGCATCTACTTCGCTGTAATTAATATTAGGCGAATTTTTTATATTGATAGAAACTTTTTTTTCTGTTTTTTTTGCGTCTTGGTGTGACTCTTTGTTATCTGTAGAGCTATTTGAAATCGATTGTTCAACAATTTTAATATTGTCGATATCTGGCTTATTAATTTTCTTTAAGTAATCATCTATTTTAAAAATAAAAAAAGCAACACCTACTAATAAGCCAATAGAAACTCCAAAAACAAAGGGCGGTATTTTATATTTAAATCTCATATTAAATGGGAGACTAAAGTTACATAATTTACATTTACTGACACTACCTATTTAACTATAGTTTTAAGCAGTTTGTCTAACAATATTAACAAAAACAAGATTTATTTTGAGTAAGTAT
>JBEIPP010000101.1:0-11734 GCA_040376995.1 Flavobacteriales bacterium | reverse complement strand
GGTGTTTATCAATAAGTCAAAGATACATTTTGAAAGCAAATCACAACACAGGCGCAAGCGTTCCGCATATAGACCCAGGTGTTTATCAATAAGTCAAAGATACATTTTGAAAGCAAATCACAACAACAAATATTTCCATTAATTGTATGGTCAAGGTGTTTATCAATAAGTCAAAGATACATTTTGAAAGCAAATCACAACTGAAGTTTAACGTATCTAAATGCGGCGTTTGGTGTTTATCAATAAGTCAAAGATACATTTTGAAAGCAAATCACAACACTAGATTAGAAATATACAACGCGGACGGGGGTGTTTATCAATAAGTCAAAGATACATTTTGAAAGCAAATCACAACTGATTAACTTTGTTAACCTCATTAAAGTAAGGTGTTTATCAATAAGTCAAAGATACATTTTGAAAGCAAATCACAACTTTATAAACGTTATTACTGTCAACTATCCAGGTGTTTATCAATAAGTCAAAGATACATTTTGAAAGCAAATCACAACATGTCTTATAGCCAATATTAGCATAGTAAAGGTGTTTATCAATAAGTCAAAGATACATTTTGAAAGCAAATCACAACACAACTGTTACAATAAACAAAGATTGGCAAGGTGTTTATCAATAAGTCAAAGATACATTTTGAAAGCAAATCACAACCTTGTATAGTAGCTTGAGAAATCTGTAATGGGTGTTTATCAATAAGTCAAAGATACATTTTGAAAGCAAATCACAACATAAGTTGCTTAACTATTGAATTGTATGTAGGTGTTTATCAATAAGTCAAAGTACTTTTGAAATGCGGAGCATTCAGCGAATTCCTTTAAAAACAATATTAAAAGATGAGCTAAAGCAAATCACAACACAGATTCCTCTCTAAGTGCATCTTCTTTGGGTGTTTATCAATAAGTGCTCATCTGTTAATTTGATTATATAGGAATGAGCGAATCTCGTTCCTCGATTTCAAAGATACATTTTGAAATGAGTTCATAAAAACAATATTAAAACGAATTCAGCGGAGCTAAAGCAAATCACAACAAGAAATTTATCCCGCTACAACTTTATCTCTTAAACCATTGGTATCTATCCAATTTTCTAATGCCAATTTAAACTCAGCATTTTCATTCATCATATCAGTACGAAGCGTGATAGCTTTTTTATTATAATTTATAAAATACGTTAAGCCGTGTCTAGCTTCAATTTTTTGAATTTCTTTAGCAGATGTGGTATCTATTTTATTTGTTGAAATAATTAATTTATCATCCTCTAAAGCCACAAAACATAGCTTTTTTAGTTTACGCCAAATAGTTATTACAATTTCGGCAAAAGCAATTAAAAAACATAAAAATGCCATGTACTTAATAATACTTCCTGATATATACATTAATACACCAATGCATGTAAACGAAATAATTTTTATAATTCGTTTAGCAATAAAGCCATCTGGGAAATAAATAAATTTTCGCGTCCCCTTTTTAACTTGAGAAAGTGTGTATGCTTCAAAACAGGAGGCAAATACAAACAATAAACCCATTGCCAAAAAAATATAACGTACTTCCTTATAACCAATGTATTGTGTGAAAACAAAAATTAAACTAATAACAATTAAGGATAGCAGAATAATATTTTTTAATAAAATAGAGAAAAGAGAATTCATTGATTTGTATAATTTATTATTTATTTAACCACATAGACACATAGTTTTTATTTGGTGTCGATTTGATTTGGTCTGAATTTATAAGTATTATTTAGTATCACATAGTGTTGAAGCTATGCTTCAGTTTTAGTTATTTTCTATGCAAAAATTTATTTTCTATGAAAACTCTTGATAGTAGTTTACGGTATAGTTTTCTATGTACCTATGTGGTTAAACCCATTAAAATACATGTTTTTCAGCATGATAAGAAGAGCGAACTAAGGCTCCACTCTCAACATATTTGAATCCTTTTGATAAAGCAATATCCCCCCATTTTTTAAATTCATCAGGATGAACATATCTAGCTACTGGCAAATGTTTTGGTGTAGGTTGTAAATATTGTCCGATAGTCATTACATCACAATGCACTGCTGCCAAATCATTAATAGTTTCTAAAACTTCTTCTTCTGTTTCTCCCAAGCCAACCATTAAGCCGCATTTAGTTCTAACGCCTGCATCGTGTAAACGTTTTAGCACCTCCATACTTCTGTCATATTTTGCTTGAATACGAACTTGTGCTGTTAATCGTCTAACAGTTTCGATATTATGAGAAACAATATCAGGTTTTACATCAATAATACGTTGTAAGTTTTCCCACTTACCAGCAAAATCTGGAATCAAACATTCAAATTTTGTTTCAGGACTAATTTCGCGAATCGCTTTAATGGTTTCTGCCCAAATAATTGAACCCCCATCTTTTAAATCATCTCTATCAACGGACGTAATCACGCAATGTTTTACACCCATTAATTTTACAGAGTTTGCTACACGTTTTGGCTCATCCCAATCTGCTGGTTTTGGTTTTCCAGTTGCAACTGCACAAAAACCACATGAACGTGTACAAATATTTCCTAATATCATAAACGTTGCAGTACCGGCTCCCCAGCATTCACCCATATTTGGGCAATTACCACTTTCGCAAATAGTATGTAACTTATGTTTTGCTACAATATTTCTTACTTTTAAATATTCTTCGCCAATAGGTAATTTTACTCTTAACCAATCGGGCTTACGAGGTTTTTCGAGAGTTAATTTTTCGTTAGTATTTTCCATTTTTTAGAACCATTTTTTACCAAATACAAACCCTACGTATAACGTAACAATAAAGTTTTCTGCTGGATTACGTGCCATTATAGGCAATGCTTTTGGGTAATAATCAAATATTACACCTGTTTCAATAGCTTTTACTTTATTAGAAAAAGGAGCGTATTCAAAACTTAAATTAGCCTTTGCATAAAAGCCGGGATAAATTTTCAATTCAGATAATCCATCAATTAGTGGGCCTTTACCAGAAATACTATCAATAGTATGAATAGCGGGATCATATCTAACGGATTCTTGATATTTATACCCTGTAAAATTTTCTCTATAAACTAAAACATAATTTGGTTTTGCAAATGTTACATTGGCACCAACAAAATAGGCTGATCTGATTTCCACTGATTTTCTATCAGCACGTTTAAATATAGTGGTTTGATATCCTAAACCTCCTCTAAATAAAAGAATATTGTTTAATTTTCCGTAATTAAATCTTTTCGAATTATCTGCATTATTTGAAACTTTAATTTCTTTGGGATGCTTCATATTTAAAGCTTCAATTTCTAATAGTCGTTTGCGGGTTCCTGTAACATGCTTTGCTCTCATAAAATTTAATCCAAAACCGCGGCTATGAGCAAATATTCCAAACGACATTTCATTTCTATATAATACATTCGGATCTTGCCCATTTGCAATGGCTTGAGATGTGCTTTGAGAAAAGCAAAAACTGCCTAAAAAAACAAACAATACTCCATATAAAAACCGTTTAATCATCTATAGCAAAAGTAATTAATAATTTATTAATAAAATACCTTATGCTTTATTATATTTGAGTTAAAATAAAACTCATGATTACTAGTAAAGTGACCTATTTAGGCGAATTAAGAACAGAAGCAACACATATTCAATCTAACACTACGATTCACACAGACGCCCCTAAAGATAACCATGGAAGAGGGGAAATGTTTTCGCCAACAGATTTAGTAGCAACTGCCTTAGCTAGTTGTATGATATCAATTATGGGTATTGTTGCTATGAAAGATGGAATTACACCAGTTGATGGTACTACCGCAGAAGTTACTAAGATAATGTATGCTGACCCCAGACGTATTGGAGAAATTCATATTACTTTAACTTTTCCTAAAAATAATTATACAGATAAGGAAAAGAAAATATACGAACATGCAGCCTTTACTTGCCCTGTAGCAAAAAGTTTACATCCAGATTTGAAACAGGTAATAAATTTTATTTGGTAACTAAGCTTTAGCTGCCGTTAATATTTCTGCTGCATTAATGCCATTATGAGAATTATGGTAAATGCAAACTCCATTTTTAATTAACAGAACTTGAGGAGAGGCATGTTCTACTGCAAATAGCGATGCTGTTTCATTTGAAACATCCCTGTGATTTAATAAATCAAGGTAATAAGTAGGTATTTGCTCATCATCAATCCACTTTGTTTCAAGACGGCTTAAGGCCATTGAACTAATAGAGCATCGTGTACTATGTTTAAATAAAAGAACAGCACTAACGTGTTGTTCTTTAGAAAGATATTTAATGTCTTGTAACTGACTAATATCTGTAAGCTTATGCCAAAGCATAAAATTAAAAAGATTTTTTAGCAGAATTTGAAGTATTAGCTTTAGAGTAAGCAGGACATTTTTCGTGCGATTTGCAAGAAGTTAATGACACGCAAAAAGCAAATAACAAAGCTGAAAGTAAAGCTAATTTTTTCATGATTCAAAAGTTTAAAATAATAGAGTAACAAATATATAGTAATTTAGCTATTTACAAAAAAAAAGGCTGATTAAAATCAAAAAAATTTGTAAAAAACAATTAACAAGTAATCAAATGAGGGAATTTTTAAAAAATACCACTTGGAAAAACAAATTAATTCTAGAATTTGAAAAATCTTACTTCAAAAAATTAGAGGATTTTATCGAAAAAGAACGAATTGCATTTACTATTTACCCAAAACCTGAGCTAACTTTTAATGCATTTAATCTTACTTCCTTTGAAAATACAAAAGTTGTCATAATCGGGCAAGACCCTTATCATGGTCCAAATCAAGCGCAGGGTTTAAGCTTTTCGGTTAACTATGGCACTAAAACTCCACCATCATTAGCCAACATCTATAAAGAACTGCGATCCAACATAGGCTTTATTATCCCTAGTCACGGTAATTTAATAAGTTGGGCTAATAAAGGTGTTTTGCTGCTTAATGCAACTTTAACTGTTAGAGCTGGCGAGCCAGGAAGCCATCAAAAAAAGGGATGGGAACCATTCACCGATGCAGTAATAAAGTTAATTTCTGACGAAAAAGAAAACTGTGTGTTTTTGTTATGGGGTAATTTTGCAAAAACAAAAATAAACTTAATCAATTTAGAAAAACATTTAGTGTTAACAGCTGCACATCCATCACCCTTAGCAGGAGGTGCTTTTTTTGGTTGTAATCATTTTTCAAAAACAAATGATTATTTAAAATCTAAAAATATATATCCAATTGATTGGACTATCCCAAACGTCGACTTATTTCAATAAATAAATTTGAACATAAGACTTGTATTAGTAAAACATTATATTTAGGTTAGACAAATCTTATTGTATTATAAATAACATTTATGATTAAAATTCAAAAACAAGTTTTATTGTTATCAGAATTTCATTTTAAAGAATTCTCTGAATATTTATTAAACATAAATGCCGATTTACCTTATAAATTGGTTACTACAATTCGTCATTCAACTATTAATGCCTACTATTTTACAACCCAATATTTAACTAATCAACGCAAACAATATGTTAAAAAATTAAAATCAACATTTGATGAAGCTAGAGATTTTGAACATGTAAGAACGTTAATTGATGAATTAGTTCGCTATTACAAAATACCTGTTAATTTATGAGTGGAATATACGTTCATATTCCATTTTGCAAACAAGCATGTCATTACTGCGACTTTTATTTTTCTACGTCATTAAAAAATAAAGAAGCTTTAGTAAAAAGTATTATAACTGAAATTGATACGCGTATCAATTATTTAACAAACAAAAACATTGAAACCATCTATTTTGGTGGAGGCACTCCTAGTCTTCTTTCAGAAAAAGAAACGTTTCAAATTATAGAAAAAATATACAAACTTTACAATGTTTCAAAAGATGCTGAGATAACATTGGAATGCAATCCAGATGATTTATCAGACGAAAAGCTAAAAGAATTAAAACGATTAGAAATAAACCGTTTGAGTATAGGATTGCAAAGTTTTAATGAAGAAGAACTCATTTGGATGAACAGAGCGCACACTGCTAAAGAAAGTGAATCATCTGTAAAAAGAGCTCAAGACAGAGGTTTTGAAAATATTACCATCGATTTAATTTATGGTTCTAAGTTTTCAAATCTAGCCAATTGGAAAAAAACATTAGATAAGGCTATCGCACTTCAAATTCCTCATATATCAAGCTACAATTTAACCATTGAAGAAAAAACAAAATTAGGACACGACTTTAAAATAAAAAAAGAAGTAGCTATTGATGACGAAAAAAGCTCGGAGCTATTTTTAGAAATGATAGATCGATTAGAGAAAAATAATTTTATTCATTATGAGATTTCTAATTTCGGCAAAGAAGGTTTTTTTAGTAAACACAATTCTAACTACTGGAAAGGCGAGCATTACTTAGGACTCGGCCCATCTGCTCATTCATTTGATGGAAAAAGCAGGCAATGGAACGTATCGAATAATAATCTTTATATCAAGTATATTGATGAAAGATCAAATGATTATTTCGAAAAAGAAATCTTAACAGAAACAGAACGATTTAACGAATACATTCTCACTTCGTTGAGAACCATTTGGGGTATTGATTTAAATTATTTAAAAACAAATTTTAATTCTGATTTTGTGAGAAATTTTTCATTACAAATTCAGGAATACATATCACAAGAAACTGTTATTGTAAAAAATAATACCTATACTTTAACCGAAAAAGGAAAACTACTAGCAGATAAAATTGCAAGTGAGTTATTTGCTTAATTATTAGCGTCGTTTAATACATCAAATACTAAGTCTTTCTCATACCCTTTAGATAAAGCGTAATTCATTAACTTATATTGAAGTTTAATTTTATTAGGTTCTTTAATAAGTTTACGTTTTGTTTCAATGAGTTTTTTTAGTGTTTGCATGTATTCTGCTTCATCAATCTCTTTCATCGCTTTTTTTAAGCAATAATCCCCTATTCGTTTTTGCTTTAATTCTTGCCTAATTTTTATACGTCCCCATTTTTTTATAGTAAACTTTCCACGAGCAAATGAACATGCAAAGCGTTCCTCATTTAAAAAATTATCTTGAATTAACTGCACAATAATATTCTCAACAGCCTCAGTCCACATACCTAATTCATATAATTTATCACGCGCATCTTGCTGAGAACGCTCTTGATAAGCACACCAATTCTGCATTTTAACTAATGCCAGATGAGGGTCTGTTATTTTTATAGGAGCTTTCTTTTCAAACACAAACAAAAATAGTGTTTTATAATTGGAATAGGAACACGGATTTTACTGATCAAACAGATTAAAAACAGATTTTATTAACCAATGAAAGTAAAAATAAATTTATTTACATTTGAGTACATTAAATTAAACAATAATACGTATAAAACTAATTTAATAATTTTACAATTTAATCCGCATAAATCCGCTTATTCTGTATCATCCGTGTTCCTATTGAAAACAAACAAATGCTAAAAATACCAACCGAATTTATAAACTCTATTTCAAGTTGCGCAGGCTTTGATGAACAAGCGTTTATAAACGCACATCAAATGACATCTCCTAGTAGTATTAGAATCAATCCTTTTAAAACAACTGAATTAAATTTTAAATTAGATAATCCTGTGCCTTGGAACAATAAAGGTTTTTATCTAGAAGAACGTCCTAATTTCACCCACGATATATTATTTCAAGCTGGGTGCTATTATGTGCAAGAAGCAGGATCGATGTTTATTGAACATGCCTTAACTTCCTGTGTTGATTTTAATCAAACGTTATTAGCTTTTGATGTATGCGCATCGCCTGGCGGAAAAAGCACTTTATTGAATTCGTTGCTAAATGAAAAAAGTAGTTTAGTTTCCAACGAAATTGTTAAGCAACGCGCTGAAGTATTAGCTCAAAACCTAAGCAAATGGGGAACAAGTAATGTTGTGGTGACTAATAATGACCCAAGTTCTTACTCCGAAATAAATGATGTATTTGATGTTATTTTAGTTGATGCGCCTTGCAGTGGATCTGGATTATTTAGAAAACAACACGATGCCGTTGATGAATGGAGTTTAGATAATGTGAACTTATGTAGTCAACGACAAAAACGAATTTTATCAGAGATAATAGGAACACTAAAACAAGCTGGAACGTTAGTTTATTCAACTTGCTCATACTCACAGGCAGAAAATGAAGACATAGCTGATTGGCTAGTAAATGAATTTGGGCTCATTAGTGTGCAAATCCCAACGGAAAAAAATTGGGGCATTGTAGAAACAACAAGCGAAAAACAAAAAACATTCGGATACCGCTTTTATCCCGACAAAACACAATCTGAAGGATTTTTCTGCGCTGTATTCAAAAAACCTGGCAATATTGACAATCATCAACAAGTACGAAAATCGAAGTACGAAGCTTTTTCAATTATTAAACCTAAAGAAAAAGAATTATTCGCCAATTGGATCAAAAATTTAGATGAGCATGTAATCACTAAATTCAAAGATGATTACCTCCTAACGAATCAAACTACACTTGACTTTATAAACAAATACTCCAACTTATATTATAAAAAAGTGGGAACAACCATTGGAAGCTTAATTAAAAACGAAGTCATACCTCATCACGATTTAGCATGGAGCATTCATCGTGCTGATACAATTCAAACTATTGAATGTAATCAAGAACAAGCACTGCAGTTTTTGAAAAAGGAATTGCAAAGCATTGAAGGTAATAAGGGTTGGAATTTAATGACCTTTAATAGCTTTGGTATTGGCTGGATTAAGCATTTAGGTAATCGACTAAATAATTATTTACCAAATGAATTTAGAATTTTAAAATAATTAATTTTACAAAAAAACAAAATACTATGTTCAGGAAATTTGGAGACATGATGGGCAAATTGCAAGAAATGAAGCAAAAAGCCGATGAGATCAAATTGAAATTAGATTCAACAATTATTAACGTTGAAGGTGCTGGTGGCGATATTAAAATTGCTATTACTGGTAACAGAGAAATAAAATCCTTAACCATTGCTCCTGGATTGCAACATGGAGATAAAGAAGAATTAGAGGAACAATTAACCGTTACTTTAAATAAAGCTTTATTTAAAGCCAATGAGTTAAACGAAAACGAAATGAAATCAGTGGCAAGTGGAATGCTGCCAGGGATGTAGTGTCATTTTTGAAAATACGAAAAGAGACTGTCTCAAAAATCAAATTTATTGTCAGTTCGTCCCGATAGCTATCGGGATTGCTTGATGTGAAAAAACACAAAGAGGCTGCCCTTTGAGACAGCCTCCTTTTAAAAATTCTATGAGGCTACTATAACAAATCATTAGCTAAATTAGCTAACTCACTTCTCTCTCCTTTTTGTAAAGTAATATGTGCATATAGCGGCTGTCCTTTTACTTTATCAATTAAATAACTTAACCCGTTAGATTGCGCATCTAAGTATGGTGTATCAATTTGATAAATATCGCCAGTGAAAATAATTTTAGTATTCTCTCCTGCACGTGTAATAATTGTTTTTACTTCATGTGGTGTTAAGTTTTGAGCTTCATCCACAATAAAAAACATATTACTTAAACTGCGACCACGAATAAACGCTAAAGGACAAATCACAATTTTTTCGTTTTCAACCATTTCATTAATTGCTTTTAATTCTCTATCCTTTTCTGAGAATTGACTCTTAATGAATTTTAAATTATCCCATAATGGTTCCATGTATGGATTTAATTTAGAAGTTACGTCACCTGGCAAGTAACCAATATCTTTATTACTTAAAGGAACTATAGGACGAGCTAAATAAATTTGATGATAATTGCGACGTTGCTCTAAAGCACCAGCTAATGATAATAATGTTTTTCCAGTTCCTGCAACACCTTGAATACTCACCAATTTAATATCAGGATTCATAATCGCATCCAATGCAAAAGACTGCTCTGCATTTTTTGGTATGATACCATAAGATGATGTTTTAGTAACACGTTTTAAAGATTTTGAAGAATGTTCATAACGAGCTAAAACAGAGGCATTGCCATTTTTTAAAACATAATAATGATTATCTTCAGATGTTTCTTTTTTCAAAACATCTTTCGCTAAACAAGCGCCTTTTTCGTAAATTGTATTAATGATTGTTGGATTTACTTTATCAACTAAACTATTACCAGTGTATAATTCGTCAACGGCTAAAATTTTTCCAGTAGTATAGTCTTCGGCATACAAGTTTAAAGACTTTGCCTTGATACGAAGATTAATGTCCTTAGTAACTAAAACAACTTTTTTATCAGGATTTGTTTCTGCAGTATATAAAGCAGCATTTAAAATACGATGGTCTCCTTTACGTTCTTGAAAAATTTTCTCTGCATCAATTTTTGAAGAGTTATGCATTTCAATTTTAAAATGGCCGTGGGTTTTACCATTAATGGGAGTCCATTCTTGTAATAAATGATTTCCAGACATGTTATCTACATAACGTGTAAATTCACGTGCAGCAAAGTTTTTAGTGTCATTCCCTTTTTTAAAGTTATCTAATTCTTCTAAAACAGTAATTGGGATAACAACATCATGTTCCTGAAAATTCTTAATTGCAGTATGATCATAAATGATAACCGATGTATCGAGAACAAATATTTTTTTCTCATTACTTTTTGATACTGTCTTCTTTGCCATAAAACTAAATTTTAGATTTACTATAAATCTATTTGTTTTACTGGAGTTTCCCCAAAAATAATCCAAATATTTAATAAATAACTGATTATCAGTAAATTAATTTGATTAAAAAGTGTAATAGCAATAAAAAAAGGCGCAAAGGGGTATCATCTTTGTCAGATAGTAATAGCAAATACCGAGCATCCTAGAGTGATTCCTTGCTACAGTCATTTGTGGATTATTGAAAAGGAGAATTATCAAGGCAACAAACTGAAATTTTAAAGACATTGATAAACTTACTAAATACGTTTGTAACAAATGTATATGGGCAATTGATAGAGAGGGCGATGACAACAATATTATAAAAAGGTTTATTGATGATGAAAAAAACTTTGTAAATCGTTTAAATACAACAGGCTCATTCTTTATAAAAAGAGTTTTGTAATCATGCAACAGTATACAAAAAACATTGAAACGCCTAGTGAAGCAAAGATTATACGTTACGATGATAGTAAAAAAATAGAAAGAAGTTGCTATTGAATTTGGGGCAGAAAAAATACAACTCAATGGGATTAAAGAAACCTTAATTGCTTTGGTAGTAAAAGGTTTTGGAGAAAACCCAATGGTGCTAATTACCAATCAACAACTATCATTATAAGATGCTAATCAATGCTATAAAATACTTGATAATTATCTAACACGATGGAAATGTGACAAAACCTATCGATATGAGTTTGCTGCAAGCATAAAAAACTGACATTTTCAGGAGTATTATGTTTAAAAGTATTGCTATTACTATGTTTTACAAACATTGATGCTTTATGTCTTTGATTTTGATTAAGAAAAGTAACAATCCATCTTTTGCATATATTGCAATGACTCATCGAGAAGTTTCAATGGAATTATTCAATAGAGTTAATTTAATTTTGGATCACATCAATATTGAAAAAAAACTTTCAAAATATTATAAAAATGGTCAAAGTATCGATGGATGAGCAAGTTCCGGATGCAACTGTTCTTTGCAGATTTAGAAATACCCTATCCAAACAAAATGCGTTTGAAAAAATACTTACACGTATTAACGAAAAGATGG
>JBEIPP010000008.1:0-36188 GCA_040376995.1 Flavobacteriales bacterium | reverse complement strand
TAACGGTTGGCGGCTAACCGCCAGTTTTTTTCTTTTCGTTTCCGAATGTTTGTTTATTGATACCTAAATTACTAAAAAATTGAAACAAACAAGACCTGCCCAGTGAAAATATAATTCATTCCATATCTGGGCAGTTGGAACTAACGAGAAGGAAAAAATTGCGATTAGCCGCCTGTTAGCGGTAGTTGAGACCGAATATAATTTCAATAATTATTTCGGCGTTCTTCTCTCAACGGTGTTGGCATTTGTAGGCATCCTTTTCAAGCAAGATTGAATAGATCAAAATTATGACTCCAATCAAGCCTGATTGGCGTGCGTTGTTTTGAGCGGTCAGAAAATTTTAAAACAAAAGAGCAAAGTTTTTTTAATTCCCTTAAGCTTTTTATTTTTATTTACAAGTCCCGCTCCATTGACTTTGTAAATTTTTTCCTGTACCTTCGTTACATAATAAGTAACTACAATGTGTCTTACTTATGAAAGTGCACTTTCAACGCTCGCCCCATTCGTTACTTAGTTTTGTTCCACAAAACAACTTTTACAAAGTTATGTAACGAAGCCTTTAAAAAATAAAAGCAGCAATTAAAAAAACTTTTCCTTTAAATTTTCTGAATTCAAACGCAGCTTACGTCTTGTGATCAAAATGCTTATAACGCTGCCGAAATGCCAATTACCGCTCAACTAGCTTATAAGGATGAAAAAAACATCCTTATATACGTACCCTTGTGTGTATAAGGATGTTTTTTTCATCCTAATTGTTTTTGTAAAATTAATCATTTTAAAACAAATGTCAGGTTTTTAAAACCTGACTGGTGTAATTTAATTTGTTCTCGACTACGCTCTCACGCCAAGGCTTGATGACACTTTACTTCGCATAAGCCGTAGCTCGTATTTCTCTTATCACAGTTACTTTAACTTGCCCTGGGTAAGTCATTTCTGTTTGAATTTTTTGAGAAATATCAAATGCTAATTGTTCTGATTGTTTATCATCTACTTTATCAGCCGATACTAATACACGTACTTCGCGTCCTGCTTGAATCGCATATGTTTTTTCTACACCATCATATCCTAATGCTAGTGCTTCTAAATCTTTTAAACGCTTCATGTATTGCTCAGCAACTTCACGGCGTGCACCGGGGCGCGCACCGCTAATAGCATCACATACTTGTACAATTGGAGAATATAAAGTTGTCATCTCAATTTCATCGTGATGAGCTCCAATAGCATTACATACTTCTGGTTTTTCTTTATATTTTTCTGCCAACTTCATACCCAAAATTGCATGTGGTAATTCTGGTTCTTCATCAGGCACTTTTCCAATATCATGTAATAAACCTGCACGCTTTGCAATCTTAGGATTTAAGCCCATTTCGCTTGCCATAATCGCACAAAGGTTTGCTACCTCGCGGCTATGTTGTAATAAGTTTTGTCCGTAAGATGAACGGTATTTCATACGTCCAACCATTCTTATTAATTCTGGATGTAAACCATGAATCCCTAAGTCGATGCAAGTACGTTTACCAGTCTCAACAATTTCTTCATCAATCATCTTTTTAGTTTTCTCCACAATCTCTTCAATACGAGCTGGGTGAATACGACCATCCGTTACTAATTGATGTAATGATAAACGACAAATTTCTCTTCTGATAGAATCAAAACAAGATAATGTAATGGCATCTGGTGTATCATCTACAATTACCTCTACACCTGTTGCAGCTTCTAAAGCACGGATGTTACGTCCTTCACGACCAATAATACGTCCTTTAATTTCATCACTTTCGATATGGAAAACGGTTACTGAATTCTCAATAGCAGTTTCTGTAGCTAAACGTTGAATAGATTGGATGATGATTTTCTTTGCTTCTTTATTAGCATTGATTTTTGCTTCATCCATTGTATCTTTAATAAAAGCCATTGCTTCGGTTTTAGCCTCTGCTTTTACGCTTTCAATTAATTGTGCTTTTGCTTCGTCGGCACTTAGGCCCGATACTTTTTCTAGTAACTCTACTTGCTTGCGGTGAGATTTTTCAATCTCTTCGCTTTTCTTTTTATATAATTCAACTTGCGAGTTTAATTGTGCTTTTTGACTCTCTAATTCTTTATCTTTTTTAGTAGCTTCTTCTACTTTTTTAGCTAATTCACTTTCACGTTGTTTAGCTTTGTTTTCTAGCTGAGCTAAATGTTGGTTACGCTCGTTAACCGATTTATCGTGTTCTGCTTTTAATTGTAAGAACTTTTCTTTGGCTTGTAAAATCTTTTCTTGTTTTAAACTTTCAGCTTTCACTTCGGCTTCTTTTACTAGATTTTCTTTTGCCTGAACGCTACTTTGGTTTAGTCGGGAGTTGGCAATCACAAATCCCGCAACTACGCCGGCAATTAATGCTACGGCAATAAATATAATGGCTAATACACTCATAATTTTTGTTTGTCGCACATTGTTTATATTACTTAATCAAATGCTTAGGGCGACTATCCAAACATTTCATTAATAAAAAACGCACAAGCGTTGAATTTCTTCAAAATTTGTGCGTCAAAAAGGGTCTATTTAAAGACGTTATATGTTTATTCTTCTGTTTTTTGTATGTTATCTTTATGTTGAACTAACATTTGTTCTACATCTTCTAACACCAATTTTAGAGTGCTTAACTCTTTTTTGGCTTGGTTTTTTTCCTTTGCTAATTGGCTTACCAATTGTAAAGCAACCATGGCCATCAAATCTTTTTTATCTTTTACTCCGTAGTTTTTTTCAAACTCCGAAATTTTCTGATTTATTAGTTCAACTGCCTGTTTAACGTTGCTTTCGTCTTCATTTTTAATCTTCAGCGTATATAAACCGCCGGCAATTTCTACTTTTACAGTTACATCGCTCATTAAACTAAGCTAATTTTCATTTTTAAGCACTCAACAGAGCTATACATTTATCAATTTCACGCACCAACTCATTTATTTGTTTCTTCATAACGGTTTTTTCAGAAGTCACATTATTAGAACTTCCTGCTAATATAACATTTTTTCTGTGATTATCCAATTCAGTTATGTCAATATTATGAGAGTCAATATGTTGCGAAATACTAGCAACTGTTTCATTCATTTTTAACAATTGATTTGCCATTTCTTCCTTCTCGTTTAATAAACTTAAACGCTCATCGCTTAAGATGTCGATTTGTTTAAACAAACGATCAATAAAGGCATCTTGCTCATCCGCTTTTGTAGCAGATTTTATACTTGTAATTTCTGATTGGTAACCAGCAATAGATGCTGTTAATTCTGAAATTTGAGAGTTTAAACTAACAATAGATGATTTATATCCAGATAATTCGTTTTCTAATTCAGTTTTAGCTGTTATTAATAAACTTAATTCTTCTTGTATAGATGAACTAGATTCGTTTGCTTCAATAGCAGATTTTAATTCGCTGCGAACACCATCTAATTCCGCTTTCAATAAATCAAGCTCTGTTTGTAAAGCCATGTTATTAGCAGATAATGCGGTGATTTCGTAGTTTTTGCTGTTTAATGTTTCTTTTAAATCAGCCGCTTTTCCTTCTGTTATTGATTTTAATTCAGATAATTCAGTTTGAACTAATTGTAATTGAGCTTCGGTAGCCTCTAATTTATCAGATGTTGCATCAATCTCAGTAATTAAAGATGTATTCTCCACTAATAATTTATTAAACTCAACATCTTTACTTTGTAATAATTGAGAGTTAGACACTTCTAATTCAGATTTAAAGTTTTCGAAATTTTCTTTTTCTACATTAAAAGAAACCGATAAAACATTAAACTGATCTTGTAACTCGTTATAAGAATTAGTTAAGCTAGTTATTTGATTGATTTTATCTTCAACTGATGCTGTTAATTCAGAAATGCTAGAATCTTTAGCAGAGATGATAGATTCAAATTCAGCAATTTTAGAATTTAATGCGCCAACTTGCTCATCAATACTAGATAATTGGGATGTTTTGTATAAATCAAATTCTCTAGATAATGAATTGTAGCTATCAATATGATTACTGATTTGTTGAGTTTTGCTTTCAATATCTTTTGTTAATTCGTCAATCTTGGTATTTTGTTCATCAATAAAATATACCATCTCTCTGATTTTTTCTTTAAAGTGTTCGTTTTCCACAACCACTTTATTCATATTGTCAGATAATAATATATGTTTTGTTTCATACTCTGTTTTAATTGATTCTGCTAAAGAACCAGAAGAGCTTGATGTATTAGATAATTCGTTTTCGTAAAATGCTTTTAACTCATTTTCTTTTTGATTGTAAGATTGAGTTAACGATTCAATGGTTGAACTTAATTCAGTTTCAAATTCAATTTGTTTGTTTGATAACTCTGTATTTAAATCTGCAATTTTAGATTCATAAGAGTCTACTAACTCAGATTTTTCAGAACTATATGATTCAGTTAAAGATGAAATTTGGTTTTCGTATGAAGACGTAATTTCTGTTTTTTCAGTATTCCACTGAAAAGTTAAACTGCTTATTTTTAATTCGTATTCAGAAGTTAAGTTGGAAATAGTTTCAGAACTTGAGCTAGATAAAGAATCTATACGACTTTCAGACTCTTGTTTTACTGATTCTAATTGAGCGTTAAAATCGGATTTTAATTGTTCGATTTGTGATTCGTAAGAAGAAACTGTTTCTTGATAAGTGGTGTTGTAAGTATTTGTTAAATCGTTAATCTTAGTTTCTAATTCCGTGCGGATGCCACTTTGTTGGTAAGATATATTTGATTTTAATTCGTTTAATTGAGTTTCGTAGGATGATTTTAAATTAGAAATTTCTTCTTGCGAAGAAGCTTGTAATTCAGCAATTTTAGATTCATACTCTGATGAAATAGAAGATAATTGACCGTTTAACTCGTCAATTTTGCTCAACAAACCATTTATTTCATCTTGTTTTTCTTGCAATTGCTCACGAATACAGTCGCGTAATTCTTTAAAAGAGTTTACTTCACTTTTGTAGTTGGTGTTATCACGCTCCATAACTACCAATTTGGTATTTAAAACGTCGATAGACACTTGCAAACGTTTACAATCTTCGTCACGTTGGATCAGTTGGTTACGGTAATCGCTTAATGAACGTTTAATTTCATTATACTCTTTTCGCAGCGCTAAATCGCTATCTAACACTTGTTGTAATTCCGAATTTATATTTTCTACGTTCATGCTCAATAAACAGTTTGTTGTTGGTTAAAAATAGACTTTAGGCTAACTCATTTTACTTATGCCTTTAACTTTACATCAACAACTCGTTGTTAATTAACTTTATACAATTTAACTTTGCCATAATGATAAATTTTAGATTACTATTTCTCTTATTTTTAACCTTAAACTGGTCATTCTTTTACGCACAGTATAACGGTTTAGGGTTTTCGTATCCATTAGATAGAGAGGTTGTTATTACTGGTAACTATGGAGAAATTAGACCCAATCATTTTCACGCTGGATTAGATTTTAGTACCGACCCAACAGCTAATTTACCCATCAAAAGTATTGGTGATGGCTATGTGAGTAGGATAAAAATTAGTAGTGTTGGTTATGGAAGAGTTTTATATATCACACATCCTAATGGTTACGTGTCGGTTTATGCCCATCAAAAAAAATACGTTTCAAAAATTGACGAGTATATTAAAAAACTACAGTTGGAACAAAAAAAGAATGAAATTGAAGTGTATCCAAAAGCCAATGAGTTACCAGTAAAAAAAGGCGAATTGATTGGTTATACAGGTAATTCAGGAAGTTCAACAGGTCCTCATTTGCATTTTGAAATTAGAGAAGAGAAAACAGAAATTCCGATTAATCCTTTACTAATATATGATGTGAAGGATGATGTGAAGCCAGAATTAACACACGTATCTATATATAGTACTAGAGATACAAATTGTGTGACTCACATTTCAACCATTCCTGTAAAACATGTTGGAGATAAATTATCATTACCTAAATATACACAAGTGTTGTCCGAAAATACTTTTGCTATTGGTTTTGCTGGTTTTGATGTGGCTAATGCAACCAATAATAAAAATAATATTTACGAAGCCAAACTCTTATTAGATGATAAAGTTATTTATCATCATCAACTTAATAACATTAGTTTTGATAATGGTCGTTTTGTAAATGTGTTTAGCGAAAAAGAAAATGATGTGAAATTTCAAAAATGTTTTACTCCTAGTTGTTATGATATAAATATTTACAAAAACCTTGTTAATGGAGGGAAAATAACTCTAAACGATACCTTACCACATAAAATAACTTTACAAGTAAACGACGAAAAAGGAAATAAAAACAGCTTAACGTTTTTTGTAAAAACTAAAAATCTGAAAGGCTATTTGGTTAATACTACTAAGTACAATGTCATGTGTAGTCAATCAAACGAAATAAAGAAAGAAGACGTAGAGGTTTTAATTAGTAAAGGAACTTTAAGTAAAAATTGTTACGTGTCGGTTTATTTAAATAAGTTAGGAAAAGCAGTTGTTGGTAATAAAGAAGAGTCTTTATTAAAGCCATTTTTATTGTCTATTAAAATACCTAGTGTAATTAAAGGTAAAGAAGATAAAATGGTTGCTTTAAATGAAGATAATTGTTTGGTTGGTAAATACGATAAAGGATGGTTTAAAACAGAAAGTAAATCCTTTGGTGTGTTTGGTATAGGATATGACACTGTTGCACCAACTATTATATTGCCGTCTTCTAAAAAAAAGGTTGTAACAATAAAAACTTCCGTTACATTTAAAATTGTAGATAATTTAAGTGGTATTGCAGACTATAATGTTTATGTAAATAATATTTGGCAAATTGCAGAGTACGATGCTAAATCAAATACTGTAACTTGTAATTTCACAGAGCTAAATCCAAAGATATTAAGAATAGAGGTAATTGATAAAGTAGGTAATAAAGCATTATATGAAGTTAAACAATAATATAAATGTTCTCCTATTTAATTTGTTCTAGCATTTTTAAATAAAATATTTTTTATAGCTTTAAATAAGTATTTAACGTCTGTTTTTATTGGATTTTGCTGGTACGAATTGAGGTAATTTAATTCTGATACCATTATATCTTCAAGAGTTACAGGTAAATCTGCATAAAAAGGTGGAATTAATCCTGGCTTTACTCCTGTTCGCTTTTGCTTAAGCTCATTATTATATAAACTTAAATAATGTGAACTTAATGGACGAACGCCTACAAGTTTAACCTCTCTTTTAAAAAAATTAATAACCATTGGTAATTCATCAATCCAAAGTTTTCTAAATATTTTTCCCCAACTGGTTACTCGGTAATCGTCTTTTATTTTTCCGCCTTCCCTTAAATTGTTATTGTCAAAAATGTAGCTTTGGATATATTCTGCATAGGGATGCATGGTTCTTATTTTATAAACCGTAATGAGCTTATTGTTTTTGCCAATACGTTTCATTTTAAAAAATATACCAAACGACGGTGTTTTATCTTGAATTACTCTATTTGTTTTTCTACAAGCGAAATAGGTGAGACTACCAATTTCTTTTAATTCAATAATATCAAAACCATTAAACACGATTCGTCCAAGGGTTTCTGCTTTTGATAGCACCCTATTTCTTCCGGCTGTTAAGAAAAAATATAAACGACGAGTTAATCCTAGTTTTGGAAAAATTCGTTTAAAAATAAAGTCAAGAAAAAAATAAATTTGAGCAATAAAAAAAGGATATTTTTTTAGTAATCTTTTTTTGCGTTGTACATATGTTTCTACACAATTAATGTAAATACCATTTTCAGGTAGTTTGGAGTTTACTGTATTTAAAAAACGATTAATGCCATTGATGTCATTAATTTTATTAAGATTAACAATGGTTTGGTAGCTTTTTGTTTCGATGGATTCAATATTAAAAACGTCATTGGTTCTTAAAATTAAACTCGTTTCGAAATCATTACCAGTATATTTTGTAATAAAATCAAAAGCCTCTAATCCTTGTTCCTTTATCAGTAGTTCTTTATTCATAGTACTAGGCCCTAATTTACTTAAAGTTTTTACTTCTCCAGCAAAGTGGTCATAAATTCACTAAAATCAATACTTTTAGTGAGCATTTTTTGGCGACGAACATGCCATTCGGTTTTCAAATCAGGTGTTTCAACTAGTTCTTTTACTTTTGATATCAATTTTTCAGGTTCGGTGGTTTTGATACCATAGGTAAGGTGATAGGCATGCTCCAATTCTTCGAGATAAGCTAATTCGCCTACAAAATCATTAAAGCGTATGGCTGGTGTGCCTAAAACAGCAGCTTCAGCTGTCATAGTTTGGCTATCACCAATATACATATCTGCAAAATATAGTGCATGATGAATATCCAAAGGAGAAATCTTAATGCGGTATTTTTCAAACTGAGGTTCTAAAGGTCTTTCCGACGTGATATATACATTACCGTGAGGCAAAAGTATATCAATTAAACGCTGTGCAATAGCTGTATTAATACCAGATTTACCTACGTCGTGGTAAGCGGTTAATTGCGCGAAGCGTAAAATAAAATTCTTTTTAGTTAAATCAAAAATAGTATTCACCTTACTGCTATCAGGCGTAAAATGATTAGGGTGCAAATATGCTAGTTCGTGATAACTATTGTAGCCAATTTTTTTGTCATTCCATTTCCAGGCACTACAACAATTCGGGCAAACCAAATAAGTAGCTAATGGTCCGGCAATTTTTGCAAACTTAGGAACCACTTCAAAATCATCTTCAAAGAAAACATAAGATGGAATTTTAAATACTTTACCGAGCAGAGCCAGTTCGGCCGCAGAGCCCATTAATTTTGAGGGCTTGTGTTTGTATATAATTTTCGCAAGAACAGCTAAGCGTTTAAAGAAACTATAATACAAAGCAATCCGCCCGGCTTTTTTAGTTTTAGGAGAAACGTTGATGTAGGGCAGGTTGCTATCAATTAATAATTTTTCCAACACATCTTTGCTTTTTATCACAATGATAACGGTGTGTGATTTGGACTGTAAATTTTTAATTGTTTCTTTAAACAAATGAAAATGAGCAGGGTGCCCAAGATATACTAAAACCGTCATAATTAATCTAATCTATCAAATCTAACACCATAGCGAGAGAAAAAACTCACTAATTCTTCGCCCACATCCGAACTGCCTTTTCTTGTTTTGTCATCTAAACTCATAATCATTTTAAAGGTAGTTTGTTGTGGTATATTTCCTTTTTTTAGAATTAATATCGAATCCGAAGAGTTAGGTGTTGTGTTTGAGAAAGTTGATTCTAATCTTACAAAAGCTTGATGTGATTTATTTTTTATAGTTAAACTCAACGAATCTACAGTTGCATTTTCGTCTACTGTAAATTGATGATGTTTAAGGTAAGTTACAAATTCTGAGAAAATTTCAGCCGTTATTTTTTGATGCTCAGTTTCTGATAATGGAGAAGGGAAATTTTCTTTGATTATTTTTGCAGGTGAACCAACAACCAAGGCATGGGCAGGAATGTCTTTATTAAGTAATGAATCTGCTCCTACAACAACTCCATCTCCAATTGTAACGCCGGGCATAACAAAAACACGCCATGGTAACCACACTTTTTTTCCAATAGTAATAGGTGCAAACTTTACAGGATAGCCTTCTAAAGCTGAGTTCCATGAACCATGGGTAAATAATAAACAATGTCCGCCTATGCCGGAATCGTCACCTATTATAATCGGTTTGGTAGGATTGATATAACTTGCCTGCATAATAATAGTGCGTTTGCCCATGATTAAAGCTGATTCAGGTGTTTTCATACCACCGATATATACTTGTTCATTTATTCTTGCATCATCATCAATCGAAAACAATTCGGTATCTATGGCGCTCATCGCACCGATTTTCACATAACGTCCAATCTTAATTCTATTCGCTCTAACAATGGTAAAAAATCCGATACTTGATTTCTTACCTATTTCAACGTCTTTTCCAATAACCACACAACCAATACTTAAATTTACATCCACATCAATTTTATACCCTTTTAATCGGTACACCATTTTTTTTAAAAAGGATGGTAATAGTCCTATGGTAATGATATGTAAAACCGGAATTCTATTTTTTTTAATGAGCATATTAATTGTGTTGCATTAAAATACTATTTTTTTACAAATAATTTTTTGATACTATTTTTTATGTTTTGTAAAATTAATTCTTTTGACCATAATATCATATTATCGGTCCAACGTTGCGGATGAATGTTTAACATGATTATAGGAGGCAGTTTATTCTCGTTAAAAGATTGTATAATATCTTTGGTAGATTTAAAAGTAAATTGATAATTGGATTTCACCTTATCTCTTACACTAGATGTTGTATTATTCCATTGTCTTCCTGTATCAGTAATGTATAGTACTTTTGTGAAATCTATATCAAAATAAGGTTCTCCAATGATTCCTAACTCTTTGTAATTATATGTTTTCCATAATAATTTGTTGTCCCATTTTGATAAGGGGCTTCCATGCATGCAGATGGTTTTTACAGGGTAATAGCTTCTAAAGAGTTTCAGTTTTTCTTTAAAATGCTCGTATGATTTTTCGAGATTGCCATTGTTTAGAGCCATGTCTTCATAATGATAACCAATCTCATGATGCAGATTTTTTATTTTTTCAATGCAATCGGGATGAAGACTCTGTTTAACAACTCTAAAATAATAGGAACCTTTAGCATCTAACGAATTTTCAATAATGGCTGTATCAACCGAATTGTTTGGTAAATCATCTACATCATGTCTTAAAATAAATACTTTTGGGTATTGATGTCCATTAATAATGTAATCTTCATAAGACGTTAATTTGTAACCAGCATTTATAGCAGATTGTAATAGTTCTTTATAAATAACCAAAGTGAAATCACGCATGTTGCTTAGTATTTTTATCAAGTGTAATCATAAGTTCGGTTAATGCAACAAACATCCAGGCTTGGCCCCAACGCATAAAAGAAATTTTATTGGTGTAAGTTTTTAGCTTTCGATAATAGAAAAAACCTTTTTTGTCCTGCATTTCAGATATCGTCCAATTGGCAATGATTTTTGAAAAATTTAAATATTCTGGATTTAATTTTTTCATTTTCGAAAAGCTTATAATCCCCTGTGTTTGATTATGTATTTCAACGGGATAGATTTTTGGCAATCTCCATTTAGATTGACCGCTTTCAAAAAATTGATGTTGACGATAATAAGCAGTTCCTTTTTCAATGGCTGTTTTATATGCATTATTTTCAATGCCACAATAGGTCATCACATCATCAATGCAATCAATTACATAACCCTGATGAAAATCAATTTGTACACGTTCTTTACCATTATCATCAATACTATAATTCCAATGCCCATCCTCATGTTGTTTCGCCACTACAAAATCAGTTGCTTTTAAAGCATAATTTTTATAATGTTCCTCTTTGGTAATATAATAAAGTTGAGCTAAAACAGTAGCCGCTAGCAAACTGGCATTATAACAATTGTCTACTCCCAGCGTAGTATAGCTAATGCAAATACCTTCGGGCGTTTCGGTTTTAGGTAAATCATTAAATATAAATAAACCAATACTTTTAAGGATATCAAGAGCTTCCTCGTTTTTAGTTAGTTGATAATACTCAAAAATACCTTTTGCAACAAATGCTGTTACTACAATATTAGGACTGTATGCACTAATATATTTTCCTGAGCTTGCCCAATCAAAATTATAACCCCAACAATATCCACTGTAGCCTTTACTGTAATTGTTTTTTAAAAGGTTAAAGAGTTCCTCAATTTGTTTTTTGTAATTTTTTTCAGGATAATGTTTTTGTAATTTGCTGTAAGCGTATAAAAACAAACCCAATCCCTTTGGATTATGTTCTTTTTTAATGCCTAGTAACGGACGAATATTTATAGGATTTCGTTTTTGAAACTGCAAAGCTAAAACAGGAATGAGTTTACCGAAATATTTAAATTTTATGGGAGAGTTAAGCGTATCGTATGGATCGTAACCTTTGAAGTTTTCGGACTCTACATAAGAACGAAGTTTTTCAAAAGGTATCTCAAAATCTTGAGCAGTTTGTAATAGGGGCACGTTCATGAATTAAGATAGTTTATTATATGATAATTTGTTCACCGTTTTTTGCAATGGATTCCACTACTTTAAATGTAGCAAGCATGGCATTGTACGTTTGATCAAATGGAATAGGACAGGTTTTTCCGTTTCTTATGGCATCCAAAAATATTTTCACTTCCTCTTTATGACCTTTATCTTGATTACTTAAGTTGATTGTTTTGCTTGATTTACCATGGATGGTTAACGATTTAAAATCATTTAAAATAAACGACTGACCATTTGAAAACACTTCCAAATATTCTTTACTTAATTCTTTACTACCGTTAGAAAAATAAGAGATGGAGGCAATGCTTCCATTTTGCATTTTTAAATTAATAACCAATGTGTCTCTTAAATTATTAGCATTTACCATTTCATTAGCAGAGATGCTACTAATTTTTGACCCTGAAAGAAAGGAAACCAAATCTATAAAATGGCAAACCTCACCAATAATTCTTCCACCACCAATAGCCTTGTCATGAATCCAATGATCAGCCGCAATGGTACCTGAATTAATGCGGTAATTAATAGCTAAGGGCTGATTAGGAACAAGTTGTGTTTTTAATTTTTTAATCAATGGCGCAAAACGCCTGTTAAATCCAACCATTACAAAATGTTGATTGTCTTTTTGTAAGTTAGCAATTTCATCCAATTCGCTTTCTAATAAGCACAACGGTTTTTCTACAAACACATGTTTGTGATGTTTGATTGCTTCTGTAACATATTTGGCGTGAGAATCGTGGCGTGTTACAACAAAAATAGTATTGCAGTTTTTGTTGGTAAATAACTCTTCACTTTTATCGGTGCAATAATTGAATCCATATTTATCGGCAATGTTTCTGGCATTATTCCCTTTATTAGTAGCAATTCCCACAAAGGAGCAATGCCCTTTCAACGCTGGTAATAAGACATTGTTAGCAAAAGAACCCGCACCAATAAAACCAATATTTGGTTCTGAAGGGTTTGTTGCTGTTTGTTTTAATTCTACTTTAGATAATACAGGTTTAACGTGATCGTATTTTAAAAGAATACCTGTATATAATTCTGTTTTATCCAAAATTAATTGATAGGCCTTTGGAGCTTCATTAAAATCAAATACGTGAGATATTAGTTTTTTAATATTAATTTTTTTGTGCTCTACAAGATCTACAAAAGCCTGCATATTGCGGTTTTCTGTCCAGCGAACATAGCCGTAAGGATAATCTACGCCATTCTCTTCGTAGTTGCTGTCATAACGGCCAGGACCATAAGAGCACGACATTTTGAGTTCAAGTTCTTTTTTGTAATAGTAAGTACGTTTAAAGCCTGTAGGAATACTTCCAACAATAATCACCCTCCCTTTTCTTCTGCATATTTCGCCTGCAAAATCTACAGGGTCAAGGCTTGATGTAGCTGCTGTAATTATGACGGCATCTACTCCATAACCATTAGTAATTTCTTTAATAATCAAATCAAGTCCTTCAATGTTTCTTTCAAAACTATAATTAGCGCCAAGTTCTTTGCTGAGTGCCACCATTTTTTCATCAATGTCGATACCAATGGTTTTAATGCCGGAAGCATTTAGCATTTGAACAGTTAGTTGTCCTATTAAGCCTAACCCAATCACCACACAGCTTTCTCCCAAACGTAAATCAGCCTGACGAATACCTTGCATGGCTATAGCACCAATAGTGGTAAAAGCGGCTTCGTCATTTCCAACGTGTTCGGGTAATTTAACGCATAAGTTTTTAGGAATTGCAACTACTTCTGCATGAACTGCTCCTGCGCCTGCACAGGCTACTTTATCGCCAATCTTAAATTCAGTAATATCATCCGCCACTGCAATAATTTCTCCTGAACAGCTGTAGCCTAAGGGTGACGGGCTATCCAGTTTATTCATCATCAGTTTATAGGTTTCTTGTATGCCAATTGTTTTAGCAGTTTTGATGACTTTTTTGACCTCTTCCTGACGGGCCATTGCTTTGCCGATATATCCTAAGCGCGCATCTTTCACTGTTTTGCCTTCTGTTCCGGCACTAATGATAGAGTAATGGTTTCTTACTAAAACACAACCACTGTTAAGCATTGGAAAAGGTACCTGCAATAATTGCATATGTCCGTTTTTTAAATTCTGAGTGAGCTGTTCCATTGTTTTAAAAATTTAATTTATACCATTCCTGAAAAGAAATTAACGCATAAATAATCGATGAATTATCTTCTTTTCCTGAGATATGATTAGTAATAAGGGTGTTAATATGCGGCACAGAAAATCCATTAAAATTACCGAAAAAAGATCTGTCGAGTAATTGATTTACTTTGGCCTCTGAACTAAAAATACTTCTCAAAGGCATGCCAAATCCGGCTTTTCGACGGTTGATAATATAGTTTGGCAATTGCTGTTTGAATGCGTCTTTTAAAATTCGTTTGGACGTGCCTGTATTGGATAATTTATAAGAACGTTGAATACTGTATGCAAATTCAACAATATGTTTATCTAAAAAAGGTACGCGGCATTCTACGGAGTTAGCCATAGATGTTCTATCTGTGTAATGTAAATTTTTAACCAATACATTTTCAATTTCAAAACGTGTTAAAGAATCAAATACATCCTCGTTTTCAGGAAAATAAGCAGATAGCATACTTTCGAGATTGGTTCTATTGCCTGAATATACAGAACATGAATTTTCGAAATCACCAACCAGATTTAAAATACCGTATCGGTAGTTTGGGTAGTTACCATATTTTCCAATCTTGTGAATGTATCTTCTGTATGCTAAAAATTTTCCTTTACCCTGATTTACTTTTGCGGCTTGCTTGTATAATAAACCTGATAACCCGAAAGGCATTTTTGCCATTACATTTTCAGATAATAAGGTAAGCATATGTCCTGCATATCCTAGAAATAGCTCATCTGCACCCATGCCCGATAAAATTACCTTTGATGTTTGTGATGCTTCTTTGGTAATTAAATAGGAAGGAATTTGTGATCCATCGGCAATTAAATCATCCGAAAAATACAATGTTTTTTTAATCAGATCAATGTTTGCTTCTTCGCTACTGATATTAGCCTCCAATAATTTTAAATGCCATTCTTTCGCTAATTTATCAGCATAATAGTAATCGGAGGTGGTTCCTTCTTTTTTTAAATCTATTTCTGATTTACGGGCGCAGTAATGCTGTATATCATGTCTGTTTTTGATAAAGTAGGCAATGATAGATGAATCGAGTCCTCCTGATAAAAAATTTCCGATAGGTACATCTGAAATTAGTCTGCTTTTAGTGCTGTTTTCAACTAATGTATATAATACATCTTTGGCATCATGATACGAAAGGTTAGAGTAGGTGTTGTTTTTTTTGAGCTTCCAGTATCGCTGTGTTTCAAAAAGGTGTTTGGTTAAATCATACTCCAGATATGAGCCCGGGGCAACACGATAGATATTTTTATATAGGGTGTTGTTTTTTGGCGTGTATTTAAAAACAAAATAATTCAGTAATTCATCATCGGCTAATGAAGGTTTAATGCCTGAGGCAATAATGCTTTTGATTTCAGAACCAAAAATGAACTTACTGCCATCCGTATAGTAATACAATGGTTTAACACCAACATGGTCTTTTATTAAGAATAATTTTTGAAGATGTTTATCATAAATAGAAATAGCAAAATCGCCATTTAATTGATTGATGAATTGAATACCGAATTTTTGATATAGTTTTAAAACAACTTCAGTATCTGTTTTAGAATGAAAATAATCCTGCTTAAAGTATGTTTGTTTAAGTTCTTCGAAATTATAGATCTCTCCGTTAAAAACAATCACTATCTGTTTATCTTCACTAAACATGGGTTGATTGCCATTGTTTGATAAATCAAGAATGCTTAAACGGGTGTGTCCTAAAAATATTTCGCTGTTATTAAAATGGTCGTTATAACCAGCATGATGGTTGGGGCCACGATGTTGCAAAGAATGCAGCATCGCTTGTGTGTTTAATGTTTCGTTAGATATGTAACCCGTTATGCCGCACATGGTCTTATATTTTTTTTGCCCATACTAACTGATGAAAGCCAATATATTTAGCTAAAAAGCGTTCCAGTTTCGGGAAATTACCTCCGATGGGGAAATGTCCTTTTTTCATTTTCTCAACTTTAAAACCGGCTTTTTCAAGCATGGTTTTAATTTCGTTTTGGTAATACATGTTGGCGATGTAGCAATCAGGGCCATCGGTGCAATGGTGTGGAAAATTTTTCCAAGATAAATACGTCCAGCCATCCTTTTTAAAATTCTTAACATGTAAAGCCCAATTCCCTTTAGATGTGCCACCTACTTTGTTTTTGAAAATCTCAAACAGCAAACGCAATCTGAAATAGAGTTGTATGCGTATCCAGTAGTTAAAAGAGCCTTTAGCGTATAGCATCACAATAAATTCTCCATTTGGTTTTAAGACTCTGTTAACTTCGTGTAACGTTTGTTGTGTGTTAGTAGTGTGGTGTAATACACCGTGAGAGTAAACTATATCAAAATGATTGCTTGGTAAATCCAATGCTTCGGCATTACCTTGTACAATAGTTCCTTTCAATGCTAAATGTTCGAAGTGAATTTTGGTAGCATAAACAGCCTCGGCAGTTAAGTCCACACCTGTGTATGATTTGGCGTACTCTGCCCAGCGAGTGGCATCGGCACCAATTCCAAGGCCAATTTCAAGCACATCTTTTTCGATGGCGGATTTCCAGTCGATATAAGTATCCAGATGATGAGTTTTTTTATATCTGAAATCGCGGTAATATTTATAAAATTCTTTGGATGGAAATTTAGCGTCTACAAATTGTTTTCCGCATAAATTACTGTTCCAGAAATCCTCTACTTGTTTTAAATCTATTGTATGTTCAGTGCTCATGATTAATCACGGTATTAAAAACAACGGTGTATTTGTTCACCATTTTTTCTTCAGTAAAATTGTTTAAATATAGCTGGCGGCTTTTTTGCCCCATTTGTTCCCTAAGTTCCGAATTTTCTAGTAATAATTTTAATTTTTCAGCAATCTTTTCCGGCTTTCCAGCTTCTACAATAAACCCGTTTTTAGTGTCAATTACAGATTCTATAATAGCGCCGCGATCGGTTGATATGATTGGCAAAGCGGCCGCCATGGCTTCTACAATTGCCCATGGATGCCCCTCCGGATCTCTGGGTGGAAATACGAAAATATCAGCTTCCGATAAAAATTTGAATTTTTCTTCCCCACTTTTCGGAGAAAAAATAGAGATAGGTAAATTTTCTTTTTCAATTAAATTCATACAACGCCCCTTTAATTCTTCAGAATACCAAGCTCCGACAAAATCAACTGAGTATTGTTGTGATAGGTTTTGTTTGTGAATGATATCGATGGCATTAAATACATCTTCCACACCTTTGGATGCTAGTAAATTTGAAAAATATAAAATTTTTATGGCATGCGTAGGGTCTTTTTTTTGTTTTGGAATATCGTAATTACCACCATTTGGTATCACAAAAATGGCATCTTCTTTAAAGTAATCTTTAAATAAATATTTTAAATTATTTCCTAATACAATGACTCCTTTTGTTATTGATACGATGCGCTTAAAATAATAGCGCATGAATCTGGATGACTTGGAAAGCCAGTTATTGATATCGCTACCTCTTAATTGGATAACTACTTTTTTGCGAAACAAGAATGCCAAAATGATAAATATAGAATCTTTAATGAAGCCTATGCTTGTTTGGCTAATGGGAATCAATACCAAATCGGGTTTGCGTTTTATCAGCAGATTTAACATGACAACATACACAGAAATATTTCTTTTAAACTTCGCAAAATTCCATTTGCCAAATGAGGATATTGCATCATTAATCTTGGTATCAACATGTATTAATTCAAATCGGTTTTTTAAATCTGATTTTAATAATATATCTGTTGCAATGGAAGGCCCCATATATGGTGGCGGAAGTTTTCCTAAAATCATTACTTTTTTTCGGTTCATAACGATTCTTGTAAAACGGATTTAGGTAAAGCCAGATAACAAATGACTGTATAAATGATATACAACATAGGGGCGTAAAGAGTGGGGCAGGTACTAACGGAGTACATAAACAGCACCATAAATGTTGCTAGCACCAAAAAATAATCACTTGAGACGAGTACTTTTAAACGTAAAATAATATTAATTAAAATGAGCAGATAGACCAATAGACCCAAAAAACCGGTGTAAAATAATATTCTGATAAAATCGTTATGGGAGCCGGTTCCAACATAGGGATAGGTTTCTGTTATCATTAAGGGCATTCCGAGCATCTGTGCAGGCACTGAAAATTCGGAATATTCTTCCAACATCATTTTCCACCTTCCAACTCTTCCGTGCAATAAACGTTCGTTTGATTTTGTTCCTTCGTATACGGCTATATCTGTTTGAACCAATGGGGCAATTTTTTCTTCGATGGTACTTGACCCAAAAAAATAGGCCATACAGGCAATCACACTAATTAAAATTATACCAGCTGTTTTATTGGACTTAAGATTAAATAGAACAAATAATACCAGTATAATAATAAATACACCATAACTGGCGGTGTGACTAATCTTGAACAAACAAGCCAGCGACAGGATAATAGCGATGGCAATATTTCTATTCATTTTCATTATTGAGTTACGGTCTTTGTTCCTTAAATAAAAATAACAGATAATCAAAAAGCCTAAAGACATATAGATAGCGTAATTCATTACATCTCCGTAGCTTCCCTGAATTCTTTCGAGATTTCGGGTTTTTAAAACTTTTACAGGATTAACGAAAATTTCAAATAAAAAGATGGCAATCACGAAAAAGGATGAATAGATAAACGTTTGTAAGACGCCATCTAAGTCTTTTCTTGAGCGGATGAGTAGTCTTAAAAAAAAGAACAAATAAGCAGGCATCGTTAACTTAAGAAGGTACTCTAAAAATGTTTTTGAAAGCGGATCAAAAATGAACATAAAAAATAAAGAGATCAGCATGAGGATTGTCCATGAGCCAAATAAGAAATCAAATACAGATTTGTCTTTTTTTCTGTAGATAACGATGGCCGTGATGCATAGTATAGGCGTAGCAATTCCAACAAAGTATAAGGGCGACAGTAAGGGAGAGATTTTTTTTAAATAATAAAAGTTATCAACGATGGGTCTAACCAATACCAAAATCACAAACCACTTTAAGTGCCATGGCAATGCTGATATCCAGATTTTCCAGTCTTTAAAATTCATGATTAGTCGTTAACACTGTCTAATATTTTTTGTGCAATGGTATCGTATGATAATTTTTTTGAATTTTGAATAGATAATAAATGCCTGTCTTTAGGAGAATTACTTAAAGAGCTTACGACGTCTTTTATAACCGAGTTGAATGAGTCTTTTTGGAAGAACCATCCGTTTGCTCCTTCGCTAATTAAATGATTAACGCTTGGTTTATTTTCTAAAATAACCGGCAACCCTGTACCCATCGCTTCCTGAATAGAGATGGCAGCTTTTAGCCATATACCGGCATCTGCGGCGCAATACATCTTTCTAATATCGGAAGCATTCATAAATGGAAAACATTTGAATTTATCTGGATAAGGTTGCTGTTGAATAAAAGATTTTAATTCCTGTTCATAAGCATCGTCTAAAAAACCAATGATGATATAACTTACTTTTTGACCCTTAGTATTTAACTGTGAGATAAGTTCAATAATTTGTTCAATATTTTTTCGTTTGTTAACTCTTGTAGAAGTGATGATGACGATTTCATCACTTGCAAAATGTAATTCTTTTCGAAAGGCATCTCTGTCTTCCTGTTTAAAGTAATACTCGTCAGGATCGTACCCTAAGTTCAGCATCACTTTTTTTGCATCAAATGATTTTTTATCTGTATCGTTTAAAAAGTCATGAAAGAGTTGATTGGTTTCTGGAATATTTAAAATCAGTTTATCCCCATATTTGATAGCTCTTTTGTAGAGCGGATGTTTAATGGATGAATAGCCCAGCTCGTGAATAAATGTTTTTACTTTTTGTTTGAAGGTCCCTCTGTCTAAATATTCTTTGGCATCACCATATACAGATACAATTTTTACTTTTTTGTAAAACTGTTTATTTAGTAATGCCATCGGAAATATTTTGGCTACTCCTAAAAGAACCAATATATCCGGTTCGAAGGCATTGACTGCTTTTTTTAAACCAAATGGTAATGCCTTTGATTTATAGGATAATGAAGGTAAACGAAGGATCTCGTAACCATATTTAGGATCGGTGCTGATACCTGTTGTGTAACTTAACTGATTAATACTTCCACCTAAGTTAACAGATGCGGAAGACGTAAACACTTTTACCACGTGCCCCAGTCGTGCATAAGCTTTTGCTAAATGCACTTCCTGATAACCTATTTCGGGCATGTAATGTGCAGATATGATGCCGATTCTCATTGTTTAGAAAAAAAATATTTGATGTTGGAAACCACGTATTCTATTTCTTCTTTACTTAATTCAGGATACATGGGTAATGATAAAATCTCAGACTGATACTGATACGCTATTGGAAAATCAGTAGGTGTGTGATTCAAATACTGATAGGCTTTTACAAACGGTAAAGGAACCGGATAATGAATCTGAGTTTCGATATGATGTTCTTTTAAATAAGCTTGTAACTCGTTTCTTAACTTGGTTCTGATCACATATAAATGAAAGGTATGTTTGGTATTTGCTCTGGTAGCAGGCAAAACCAACTCTTTAACCTCTTTTAATAACTCTGTATATAACGCGGCATGTTGTATGCGCTGCTCGTTCCATTGTTTGATATGAGGCAATTTTGCTGATAAAATGGCGGCTTGTATGCCATCTAATCTTGAATTAATTCCCTCTATTTCATGTTGATGTTTTACTAATGATCCATGAGCGGCATACATGCGCATTTTGCGAGCAAGTTCATCGTCGTTGGTTAAAATAGCTCCCGCATCACCGTAGGCGCCCAGATTTTTTCCGGGATAAAAACTAAATGTTGAGGCAATTCCAAAAGTACCAACATGTTTGTTGTTATATTCAGAGAAGTGTGATTGAGCGCAATCTTCAATTAAATAAAGATGGTGTTTATCACACAGTTCTTTTAATTGTTGGATTTGATTGGATTGTCCGAATAAGTGAACCGCAACAATAGCTTTGGTTTTGGATGTTATTTTTTCTTCAATTTTAGAAGTATCGATACAATAAAAATCAGGCTCTATATCAATGAATACTGGTTTAGCGCCGGTTTGAGTAATCGTTTCAGAACTCGATATCCAGGTATTGGCTACAGTAATAACTTCGTCTTCTGTGCCAATGCCCAACATTTTCATCACAATATAAATGGCATCGGTTCCATTAGCAACACCTATGCAATGTTTTACGCCATAGGCTTTGGCAAACTCTTTTTCAAAATCATCCACGTATTTTCCTTTTATAAATGCAGTGTCGGAAATGACGTTTTGGATGGCGTTATCGATATCTGTTTTTAGATGATTATATTGTGCTTTGAGATTTAAAAAAGGGACATTCATTTAGACTTAATTTCAAAAATTTATAATTTAGCTATTAGGCGTTGGATTGAGCTAAATTATAAATATTTTCAATTATCTCTACTGTTTTTAGCCCTTCAAAGCCATTAGTTGCCACACGTCCATTGTTAGTAAGTACGTCCATAATGTTTTCATACACCCTATCGTGATTAGACATGGATCCCTGATAAAACCCATAATCATTGGCAGGTTTTGTTTCAATAGGCACATTCATAGTATAGTCCTTAATAGATTGGTATTCTAAAACGTTTAAATACTGTCCGCCTACTTTCACAGTGCCTTTTTCTCCAAAAATAGTGATTGAGCCTTCCATGTTTTTATCGTAGCTGTTAACGGTATAATTTACACTTCCAATGGCTCCGTTTTCAAACTCCATAATAATGGCTCCGCTATCATCAAATTCAACATTATGCTGGTGCAGGTAATTTCGGGTAATGGCATGGTATTTTTTAATATCGCCAACCATCCAGTACAGCAAGTCTATAAAATGACTGAATTGCGTGAATAATGTTCCTCCATCTAAATCTTTTTTTCCTTTCCAGTCGGAAGATTCATAGTACTTATCGTTTCTGTTCCAAAAACAGTTTAACTGTACATTGATGATGTTTCCTAATCTTCCCTCATCGATAACATTTTTTAAAGCAGAGATCGGTGCATTGAAACGATTTTGTTTGACAATAAATAAATGTTTATTGGCTTTTTCTGCTTCTTGAATCATTGTTTGACAATCTGCAACGTTGATGGCCATTGGCTTTTCACACAATATATTAATGCCTGCGCGTAATGATTTAATGGTATGCTTTGCGTGTAATCCGTTTGGAGAACAGATGGCAATTAAGTCAAGATCTTTTTCATTAGCTAAAAGCTCGTCAATATTTGTATATGTTTTGCAGCCATATTTTTCGGAGAATAAATTTCTTCGGTCTTCTTTGGTATCGCATACAGCAACCAGTTTGGCTTGTTTCACAATATGTTCAGCATGTCTTTCAGCAATGCGGCCACAACCTACGATTGCAAATTTTAGTTCGGTCATATTCTATTAATTAAAAGTCACTTTAAATACTTCGGCCCATTTTAAAAACGAAATGATTTTCCAAAACTCACTTAAATGAGAGGAATCGTTTAAATCGGCATTGTTTAATTTTAGTAAATATTCCTTGTTTAAAAAATCAGGAATAGTTGTATCGTTTATGAATTCAGTTAATTCGGTTTTAGATTGTAATTTCCATAGTTTCTGAGGTGTCAAAAATCCCATTTTGTATTTTCTCCAAACTACTTCTTTATTTAAAACAGGTTCTGCTGTTTTACGTAATATATATTTTGTCCAGCCATCATGTATTTTCCAATCATTTTTTAAAGCAATAGATAATTCAACCAAACGATGGTCTAAGAAAGGCACTCTACTCTCAATAGAAAAAGCCATGGAGTTGCGGTCTTCATAACGTAATAAGTCCTGTAACCCAAATTGCATGCTTAAAATGGATTGTTCTTTAAAAGATTTTCCGCCTCTTGCCGGCACATGAATAGCAGCTAGTTGTTGATGATAGTTTTCAGAAACAGATCCCATTCCGACTCTTTTTTTGGAGCGTACTTGTTTTTGAAAATATTCAGGAATGAAATAATAGGCTGCTTTCCCTATGGTTTGATTAATGTTTGGTGAAAATTTTTGTTGCAATTCGTTTTTCTCTTTCATGAAAGAGGATATTTGTAAATGCTTTAATTTCTCAATTAAAAAAATACCAGCAAAATTATAATAGCCTCCAAGCATTTCATCAGCTCCTTGTCCATCTAATAATACTTTAATATTTTGTTGACTAGCCAGTTTCATGACTTCCCATTGCGCAAACATGGATGTAGAATTGATAGGTAAATCCTGATGCCAAATGAGTTTATCAAAATCTTTCCAATACGTTTTGATATCAGGGTATGTAAAGTATGCGTCAATATTTTTATAATCAGAAATTGCTTTTCTAGCGAAATCAGATTCGTCAATATCTTTTTCGGCGTAGGCTGCTGTAAACGTTTTAAATGGCTTGTCTCCCATTTTTGAAGCAACAAGTGCTACAAGGGTGCTTGAATCCAACCCGCCACTTAAGGTTGAGCCAACAGTAACGTCGGATCTTAAATGTAAATCGATGGATGTATATAAAGCAGATTTGAAAACAGCTTCAGCATCCGCATCTTTAGGAGAGGGGTAATTATTGACTTGTTCCCGTAAGTTATAATATTGATTGGTAGTAGTATGTAATGTATTGGTATTAACCGTCAAGTTATGAGACGGAGGAAGCAGTTGTATCTGCTTAAATAAATTAGCAGATGGGTCTGTTGTAGCTCCAAATGAAATATATTCAAACACGGATGTCATATCAGCTTCCGGTTTCACAACATCTAACGCTAATAATGCTTTAATTTCTGAAGCAAAAGCAAAGCCCATTTTATTTTGAAAATAATAAAGTGGTTTAATTCCAAAACGATCCCGCGATAAAAACAAGTGTTGCTTTTCCTTGTCATATATGGCAAAAGCCCACATGCCAACAAAATGTTTCACACACTCTTCTCCCCAATACTGATAGGCTACCAAAATAACTTCAGTGTCTGAATCAGATGTGAATGTTAATCCTTTACCGGCTAACTCTGATTTTAATTCTTTGTAATTATAAATCTCACCATTAAATACAATGGTATATTGATTGTATGACATTGGTTGATGCCCTGTAGCACTTAGGTCAAGAATGGATAGTCGGCGATGCATTAAACCAATTTGACAAGCGGCATCCTGATGATATTCGCTGATATGTGGAATTGATGCTAATTCAGGAATGGTATCATTCCCTTTATAGAAACGGGAAGTAACAGTATTTCCGGAAATGAAAAACCCTTCATCGTCAGGTCCCCGATGTCTAAGGATAGTAGACATACTATGAAGGTCTGAAGAACGAATGCCTTCTTTATTTAATATTCCTGCAATACCACACATAGTAAAGGATAAGGTACAAATTGTGTTTGCAATTTAACACTTATTAATGAGGGAATTATAGATGTTTACCGTTTTTTTTCCGAAACTTTCAAAGCCAAAATCAGATACAATCTGAGAACGAATCGTTTCAGGATGATAATCAGATATCTTGTTAATCATCTGTTCCATGGCTTTTGCAATTTCAGGAACACTATTATAATTAACCAGTAATCCATTTTTTGAATTCACAAATTCCTGAGGGGCTGTTGTATTCCCAACAATCACAGGCAACCCGCTGGATAAAGCTTCTGCTATAACAAGTCCAAAACTTTCGTGTTTACTCGGAAATACCAGAAAATCAGATTGCTGCATTTCATGAGCAATCTCTGTTTTTGAGAGTTGTCCGGTTAATCTTATTTTGGATTTGAGTTGAGGGTTGTTATTTAAATAATGGGTAATTGGTTGAAAATCTTCGCCGTCGCCCACAATAGTAAATGTCCATTCAGCAAAGGTATCATGTATGGTGTCAAATGCTTCCACACATCTTAACGCTCCCTTAAAATTATCCAAACGCCCAACAAACAATACTGTTTTATGAATAGCATTATTTTTTAATTGAAATAAATCAGTGTCTACCGGATTGTGAGTCACAATGATTTGTTTGGGATGAATTTGAGTATGAAGAATTTCCTGCTTCAGATGATTGCTTACGGTTAAAACAGCATCTGCTTTTTGCATGATGAATTTTGTCCAGATTCTTTTCCAGAAATTCTCAGAGGTCATGCTAAAAGGTCCCTGATGCTCGGTAATAATAAAGGGAACGTTTAGTTTTTTTGATAACAAATAGCTAAGGGTGCCGCTTAAAATACTGCCATGCGCATGAATGATGTTCATGTTTTTCATCGCTTTACCTGTTTGGTAACCCTTTATAAACCACAATAAATAGTAAAATGGTTTTAAATAAAACGGCACTTTTTTGTTGGTTACAGAAAAACGGTATAAGAGATGAGTATCATTTTTTTCGATGGTAACTCCCTTTTTTTCAGAAGTTAATCTTCCGAATAAAACAGTGTTATGGCAATAAGGGGAAGTAGCTGTGAGATAGTCTAAAATAAATATACCCTGAACATCTCCTTTAAATTTAGGAAACAAGTCAGGGATGACAAGTACGTTTATTTTTGTATCGTTCAATGAATGTTAGTTTTTCTTAAATAAGTAAGTAACATCACTACCCCATCCGGCATGTTTGTTATTGTCAGCATTTCCAAAGAAATTACGGGTCATGCTGTATTTTTTTTCGTTAGAAAATAAATTAGACAACCCCAGAAAAGATTGATTGTAACGATAACTTTTTATTTTTTTAAATCCGTTTTTTTCTAATTGGGTTTCTACAAAAGAGCCTTTTACCTGATTGAGTTTATAAAGTTGCTTTGAAACAAGGCTTTTTAATTTTAAATAGCCATGGATCAAATAGCTGTAAAAATGAGCCGCATCTGTATTTTGTATAATTAACAAGCCTCCGGGAGTAATTACTTTTGATAATTTATGTAATAGTTGTTCCGGAGAATTAACATGTGCTAGTAATCCCAAACAAATTACCAGATCGTATGAATGATCGGCAATGTCAACATTAAAAAAATCATCATTAATAAAAATTACTTTTTCTTTATTTTCAAGAGGTGTATTTTTTCGGGCAATTGAAAGCATATTAGACGAGATGTCGATAAAGGTTAATTTATCAGTTCTGTTTAATAGAGGTAGGGAAATGGTACCTGTTCCGCAAGGCATATCAAGTACAGACGAAAATCGAAGGTCTTTGGTAAACGCTTCTATTGTTTCTTTTCGGATTTGAAGATTGTAATCATATGTAAGATAAAGGGCTGTGTCTTCAAATAGTTCCTTTACCAATTTACTTTTATCTGTCATATTGGTTTTATTTTCTTGTGGCGATTAGTTTCAATGGATTGCCGGCATAAATCCCATATTCTTCAATAATAGTTTTTCTGGTAATAACGGAGTTGGATCCGATAAAGGCTCCTTTACTTATTTTTGCTCCCATTAAGACTACACATCCTGCTGCAATTCCGGCGTCTTCGCCAATTTCTATTGGTTCGCTTACACTATCCTGTAAACGGTAATATTGATTTTTTGAAAACTGGTGATTGCCATCACGAATGCTCACATTTTCGGCTACTGCCGAAAACTTCCCGATTTTAATTTGATTATTGCAACTTATCAAAATGTTTTGATGTAATAATACATAGTCTTCTAAAATTATTTTTCCATTTTTTGAAAGCTCGAAGGTATTGTTTCGTCCCAGATCTACGTTGTTTCCTATAATTATATTTCTGTTGGGAAAGCCTTTGAAATAAGGGAAGGAAGCGCATTTTAATCCTTTACCCACTTTGCAACCATGCAGTAATAAATACCATTTCAGAAGAATGCCTTTGAGTCGGGATTTTCTGTTATGGATGACAGCTTCTATATAGGTTAATAGCTTAATCATGGTTTTTAAACAAATTTATTAATTTTTTTTAGGAATGTCTTCGTATAGCATTTAACGGCTCTCCAGGCTACTGCTTTGTGATAACCAGTTTGGTGAACTTTCATGATTTTATATCCTTCAATATTGCTGGCACAGGAAGCGCTCATGCCTCCCGGTCTGAAATGAGACAGCACTTCGGGAACATAATGAAATACATAATTTTGTCGGATGCATCTCAATAGAAAATCATAATCAGCAGATATTTTATATGTGGTATCAAAGCTACCGGCTTTTTGATAGACTGTTTTTTTGACAAAGCAGGTTGGATGAAAAATAGAAGGTTGCACATTCATCTGATTGAAATCTGGTTTCATTCTGGTAGAGGTATCATCTGTGATAAATAAAATATCACCGTGTATGATATCGGCATTAGTTTTTAAGTAAGCTTCTACGACATATTTAACGGTGTTTTCCGAGTAATAATCATCGGCGTTGAGGATTCCTATCAAATCACCTTTTGCCAATTCAATCCCTTTATTCATGGCATAATAGATGCCATGGTCTTTTTCACTTTGCCAGTAATCAATATTTGATTCGTGTTGTTTAATGATATCTATGGTTTTGTCTTTGGAACCACCGTCAATCACAATGTATTCGATGTTTGGATAACTTTGAAGAAAAACGCTGTTAAACGTTTGTTCCAGATATTTTTCTCCATTCAAGACTACAGTAATAATAGTAACCAGAGGCAGGTTTTGCTCTGATTTTTTTTCATGACCGCTTATTCTTTTTCCTCCCTGCATATTTAGTTGGTTTCGATACGGTTATAGATTCGTTTTACAATGTTAGACCATGTAAAATTGTTATGTGCGTAATTAACAGTATTCAAATAGGCATTTTTTAAATAAGTCTGATCGTTAATAAGTTTCTGAAGGATTTGGGACATAGCTTTGTCATCATCTGCTTTTAAAGTTATGCCATATTTTCCATTATCTGTTAGATCCGGCATACTCACAATTCCTTCTGTTCCTATAATATAATTTCCAAAGTATAAGGCTTCACCAATAGAATGGCAGAATGATTCTTTCCATGAGGTCATGCAAAATATTTTAGCTCGATTATACCATTCGTATAATTGCTCTCTGTTTTGTATTTCTCCTGTAAAAATCAATTTGTTTTTTAACTGCGGATGGGATTCGATCCAGCTGTTGTAAAACTTCTGAAATTCAGGATTGATAGCTCCCACAAATACCATTTTCCAGTCTTTTAGATCAGTCTGAGCCAGAGCCCGAAGCATCATTTTATTATTCTTGATCTCTTCACCAATACGCCCAACTGTCAAAATAATATTTTCTTTTTGTTCAAATGATTTAAAGGTTTTTCCAAATGTTTGAGTTAAAAAATGATCATTAACACCAACTGGTAAATACATTACTTTATGGGCAATGTGAGGGTATTTATTTTTTACCAATGTTTCGCCTAATGTATTTTCAATACAAATTAAATCAACCTTTTTTAAAAATTGTTTTTCTAAATATTTAAATATGATGTTTTTAAAATAGTTAGTCGAATGCTTTATTTTATGGTTCTTTTCAAAGGTTTCATTATAACCGTCCAGTTTCAAAAATAAAAATCCTTTTGGGTTTAATTTTTTATATAAGATACCATATACAAAAGTGAACTTTGAAAATATATATAAGTTAAGAACATCAATCTCTTTAGCATGCTGTCTTATATATCGTAAAACACTTTTTTCCAAAAAATTAATTCTACCTTTATTTTCAATAAATTCAATCCTAAGACCTTTTACTTCTCCTTTAAGATTCGTGTATTCCAAACTGTTATTGTAGCTTACTATGGAAGATCGATAACCGTATTCTCGATTAAGGAAAAAAGGAATCTGTCCAAGGTCTTTAGTTAGATGGACATTTTCACAAATTGGAAATATGGTAACAAATTTTTTAGCCATGTTAGTACTCAATAATAAATTGATGAATATCGGATGCGATTAGTATTTTACGCTCCAGGTTTCTTAAAATCATTTTATATTTATTTCTTTTCAATGAACCGCCATATGATCCTGAAAATCCTGTAATAATTGGGTTTTTTGAAAATAATTTCACTTTGTTTAAACTATTTTCAGCAATGAGTTTGTCATATACTTCATGCTCAATATATCTGCCCTTTGAATCATTTACATTGAGATATAATCCCTTTAAATGCCTATTATAAAATGTAGATGTAACATAAAACACATTGGTTTGAGTCACCTTATGTTTTTTGTGCGAATCAGCTATCATCGTGTTACAATCAATGGTAGTAAGCTCTTTTAAATTCAAGACTTTATATCGGCCAGTAATTTTTATAAACGTTTCGTATGTTGGTGATAATTTTTCTACACATTGGTCCAGCATTTCAAATTCTTGATAACCCTTACCTTCATTGAATTTATCTGATACAGGGAATTTGAGTAATGAAATATTTTTTTCTTTAAAGAGTTTTTTGAATGCTTCGTCTGTGTTAAAATTATAGGTTGAATTTTCAATAAAAAATAAGTCATCGTCAGGGAATTGGTTAGCATAAAATACTATGCTATCAAAATACTCCTGCCTTCTATCCGCAACATTGGTATGAGCCACAAAGTTGCTATTGGGAACAATAGTTCCTGTAATTAATAAGGCACGTTTATGTGTTATTATTTTCCCCATATGCCTTTGTCTGTATTAGTAATGATTTTTTTATATTGTATAGGATGTAAAAATACTTGAGGTAATACGCAAATACAAGTTCCCATAATAACTCCCGCACTGCCTAGATCTAAATATTTAGCCAAAAAAATACTAAGCGGAATATTAATAATAATCATGACTATTGAATGATAAATACTTAATCTTATTTTTCCGACACCGTTTAAGAAGTTTCCGAAAATACTTGTCCATGAGGATATTAAAACCCACAAGCTCATAACAGCAGATAATATAAAGGGTACTTTTATCTGATCTCCTACCCATAGTTTATAGAATGTATCGGCAAACAAAAGCATCACCATAAGTCCCAATGCCAGTGTGATCCAAAATAAAATTAATTTTCTGGTAATACGTTTGATCCATTTAAAATCTTTTTTATGATAAGCATCTGTATAGGCTGCCCAGAAGGGAGTAGTAAGGATTGTAAAGCCCATTGTAATAATGCTAAAGTATTTGTACGCGATATTATACGGTGTTACTTCCTCGGGGCCATATAATTGATCAATGATAAAGCTATCGGAAGAAAACAAAATCAATGCGGCGAATTGCATAATGAAAAATAAAAAGCCAAGGCTCATTAAATCTTTTGCACTGCTTAATTTTACGTATTTGATGGAGGGAATAAGATGCTTGTAATCTGTACTAAAATACCAAAGCGTAGCTACCAGAGGTGCTAACAAATTAGCAACACTTACACCAATACTTAGCCATAGTAAAGATCCATGTGTTGTTTTGGTTAATATAAAAACAATGATGAGTGATAATAAGCTGGCAAAAGTGTTAATGCCACCACTGATAGCTGAACGTTGATCGGCACTTAGTATCATGGAAACCAATTTGATAATGAACTGAAGGCAAAAAAAACTAAAAACAATAAAGATGAGATGATTGATTTCAGAGCTCATTTCAGGTGGTGTATTTAAAATAAAGGACCAATTAATGAAAGGAAATACACTGATAAATAAAAGGTATACAACGCTAATGATACAGGTAATGGTAGCGTATGCTGTACTGATATATGTTTTAGCTAGTTCTTTATCATTTTTGGCTAATGCTTCGGCCAGTTTGTTTTTTAATCCGTTACCTAACCCTAAATCAAAAAATGAAAACCATCCTATTACGGAAATTAAGGTTAGCCAAATTCCATACTTTATCGGATTCAGATAATTAAGTGCCAATGGGATTAATAGAAAGCTAATAGATATACTGACACATTTAATTAAAATAGAAGTAAGAATATTTTTTTTAGCTTTCACACTTCTTTCATGTCCTTCATTAATGAAAGATTTAATGGTGAATTTTTTTTTTTGTTCGGGGTCAATACCATGGATGAATCTGTCGAATCCTTTTTTGAAATCAAATTCTTCCGAAGCGGTTATACAGTTTTTTGAATAGTCGTTATAATTTGATTCAATATTCTTGATGGCGGTCTTAATATTTTCGGCATTAACGGATTCAATCAAAACACCTGCTTTAAAATCTTTTACGCTTTTAAGGCCAATAATATCAATACCTATAACAGGAACCCCCGCGGCGTAGTAATTGAAAAGCTTTCCGGCGGGAGATGAAAAGTAGTTGAAACTTTTTTTCGCTAAATCCAAATCATAACCGGTAATGCCAATGTAGTAATGAGAAACATATTCGATGATTTTGGATTGTTCCACATAATTAAAATCAAAATTTAATTTTCCTGATAAGATAATGTGCTGATACCTTTCCTGAAGCCAATTGAAATACTTGTCGTTTTTTATTCCTTTTAACGTGAGTGTATATTCATTGTCCAGATCTTTGACGCAGTCAATAAAATATTCTAGGCCATATCCGAATTCGATATTTCCCATATATAGAATACGTTTACTTTTTGAACCAGTGTATCTGATTATATCTTTAGTTAAGATAGGAGAGTTTTGTAAATAAAAAACGTTGATATTTTCATCATCACCAATTAAATAGTCTTTTCGTTCTTTACTCTGAATAAGTAGCGTGTCTATTCCGAGTTTTTGACTTAAGCTATAGAAGACGTCTTTTTCCGTTTCAAGAGAAAAATAAATTGTTTGTTTGAAAAATAATCTGGTAATTAAATATCCTGAGGAATCAATAGCTATAACTGTATCGTATCTTCTGTTGAATAGTTTGATAAATAATAAAGTGAAAAATAAACGAAGAATTTTGTAAAATTTGTAGCCGAATGTTTTTCTCCAAAAATAGGCAGCCGCTTTGCCAATTTTAATATTCGAATAATGTTCAACTAAGCCCTCGTTTTTAAAGCGCCCATTATCTATGTATACTAATTTTGTGTAGTAATTTTCCTGACAACACTGATAAAGATTTAATACGGACGGTGAGTATTGCAGCCATTCATCAGGAAATACAATTAAGATATTTTTTTCTTTACTCACTTTTTAAAAGGGTCAAATCATTCATTAACTGAGTTGTTCTTTTTTCTACTCCGGTTTTGTTTAAGTGGTAGTAAGAATTAAAAAACAAAGCCGAATCATATTTATATGTTTCGGGTTCAGTAGCAAAAGCAATATCGTTGTTTTTTAGTTCTTCAGCAATTTTAGTTATGATTAATTTTTGATGAATAAATGATGTATGATCAATAACGGGAGGAAAAATAATTAATTCGGCTCCCTGTTCATGCACATACGATTTGAATTTTTTCAAAAAAGATATCACCTCTGGATTAATTTTCTCATTTCCATTATTTACCGGAGCGGGCTGATAGCTTTGATTTGGCATATTCCAGTGAATATAAGCGTCTCCGTATTCGTTAAATGAATAGCGGTGATAAATGTCAACAGCAGGTTCTTTTTTATGTAAGAGAGAAGGAATATAATTTTTTAGTTTCTTGGCAGAATAAGTTGGCATATATTTGAGAAGATGTTGCCAATGTTCAATGTTAATAAACTTTTTGGAGGCAGGCTCTATATCAAAGACCATCGAGACCAATTCCATTTCTCCGTAAAAATTCTCCGTATAAAAATGTTCATACTCAGGCATTAAAATAATAGTATCTCCTTTTTGAATGTAAGGTTTACTATCATTTACTATGAATTTAAGGCCTAAGCCTGCATGAACACCCATATTAACCACCGGTTTATGAAATGCCTCTTTTAGTTTTGCACTATTTATTCCAAAACTTACATTAGAACCTCCAAGTAAGATTATTTTATTTTTATGTATTTTTTTTAGTAATTCATGTTTATCCGGAAGTGCAGCCAGTATACTATATTTTGTAATGTTATCTGGAATAAAGAATAAAGAGAGTACTAATACCAAAGTGGTTAGTAATATTAATTTTGATATGTTCAGTAAGAATGAGCTCATTAAAACTGAAAATAAATGAATGATTGGTTTTGTTTAAAAAACGCGAGGCAGATAATGATCATAGTTACATAGATGCCATAGCGTAAAATTGCTGGTATATTTTTGGGTTGTAAGGCTTGATATTCTTGTTTTCTTAACCATTCTACTAAAAATAAAATGGCTATTAGTGGAATAGTTATAGCCATACCGTGCTGAACAGGATATTTTATTAAGGATGAGGAGAACAGATGTTGTATGTAATAAAATGCCTGATGCACATTGGCTGATCTGAAAAATATCCATGTAAAGGTTATCAAGCTAAAAGTAGTAACCATGGCAACCAAATTTTTGATACTGATAGACGTAGATACTTTTTCTTGCTTCTTATTGCCGGATAATAAGTTCGGAATCATGAAAAGCCCGTTAAGTAAGCCCCAGATAATAAATGTCCAGTTAGCACCATGCCAAAATCCACTTAATGTAAATACAAATAGCGTATTGAAGATTGTTCTGCTTAAACTACCTCTACTACCACCCATAGGTATATATACATAATCTCTGAACCATGAGGTTAAGGATATATGCCATTTTCGCCAGAATTCAGGGACACTTAATGAGAAGTAGGGGTAGTTGAAATTTTGCATCAAAGAAAAACCAAATAATCTGGCAGTACCAATGGCAATACTTGAATAGCCAGAGAAATCACAATAAATTTGTGCCGAAAAATAAATGGCTCCGAGTAACAGTGTGCTTCCCGGAAGCACATCATAGGCAGCGAAGATAGAATCAACATAGGTTGCCAAAGTATCGGCTATCACTATTTTTTTAAAGAGTCCCCAAAGAATTTGTCGCATGCCTATCACAGCCTGCTCCTGATCAAATTCTCTTTTGACATAAAATTGGGGTAATAAATGAAAGGCTCTTTCAATAGGGCCAGCTACTAACTGAGGAAAAAAACTAATAAAAGCAGCAAACGAAATCAAATCTGTTGTCGGTTTCATTTTTCGCCTGAAAATATCGGTAGTATAACTAAGCGACTGAAAGGTATAAAAACTGATTCCCACTGGTAAAATAATTTTTAACGTAACAGGGGGAACCTGATAGCCGATGCTATCAAATGCCGCAATGAAATTATTGATGAAGAAATTAAAATATTTAAAGAAGGCTAGTAGCCCAATGTTAATAATGCAACTTGAAGCAAAGAGCCATTTTCTTTTCTGTTCATTGGTAGTTTTGTCTAATAATAAACCTGTAGTGAAATCAAACAGGGTGCTAAAGGCAATTAAAAACAGAAAACGCCAATCCCACCATCCGTAAAAAACATAGCCTACAACTAATAAAAATATATTTTGAAGTTTAATTGATTTATTAAAAATAAACCAATACAATAGAAATACAATTGGTAAGAAAAAAGCAAATTCAAATGAATTAAAAAGCATCCTACATTATTTTTGTTTACAAATATAACAGGCATTCCAGCTCTGTTCAGTAAGTGTTTTTTTAGTAAGCCATTCTTCAGCATGGATAATCTCTAAGCCATGATTGTGAGCAGTGCTGTTTAACTCTTCCATAAATAAATAGCGCATGCTATGGATTTCATGCAGTTTTTCGATCCCATTAGTATGTTTGTTAAGTATACTAATATCAAAATTGACATCTACACAATTTTTTTCTGGGAACAATCCAGGAGTTGCAATTCTTGTAATTTGAATTTTTTCATTTTCAAATTCTTTAGTTCTTTTTACTGGTTTATCATGAATTACACCAGGACCATGCCAACAATCAAAAATAAAAATACCATTTGGTTTTAAATGTTTCGCAACTGTTTTAAAGGCTTGATGTAAATCTTCATTAGTTGTCATGTAGCTAATGACATGAAATAATGAAATAATGGTATCGAATTTTTGTGAGCTTTCATAATTTCTGATATCTCCTTCTAAAAAAGCTAATTGTTCTGATACGGCAACGGATGATTTGCTTTGTCTATCCAAAGCCATTTCTAACATAGTTTGGCTTAAATCAATTCCTTCTACCTTGTATCCATTTTCAGCTAATATACTGGCATGCATACCAGTTCCGCAACCTAATTCTAGTATATGATTCGTGTTTTTATTATACTGATCAATTAATGAAATAATATAATTAGTTTCGGTTGTATAGTCTTTATCTTTATACAAAAGGTCGTAATACTGACTATATGTTTCAAATACTTTTTTATCCATTAGTTTAAAATTTCTTTTAATATGGTTGCTACTTCATGTATTTGCGCATCTGTTAATGCCAAGCCACTTGGTAAATAAAATCCATAGTTGTACATTTTTTCTGCGTTAGGATACGATTCGTTATGATATAAGCCGATCTTTTTTAAAATCGGTTGTAAATGCATAGGGTAAAAAAATGGTCTGGTTCCAATACCTTTTTCGCCTAATTGCTTCATGATAACGTGGGCAGGTTTGTGTTTAGATAGGATTCCAAATACCCAATAAATATTATCGGCATAGTCTGTTTTAACAACTGGTAAAGAAATACCATTCACATCTTTCAGCAACTCAGTATATAACTTCCCGATTTCACGTTTACGTTTAATACTATCGTCCCAGCGTTCCAACTGCGCTACACCAACTGCTGCCTGAAGATTAGTCATTCGCATATTCCATCCTAATTCTTCATGTACAAAGCGCTTGTGTGCTGTAAAACATAAGTTTCTTAATGATCGTAAACGTTCTGCAACCTGTTCATTATCTGTTAACACCATGCCACCTTCACCTGTTGTAATTAATTTATTGGGATAAAAACTAAATACACTCACGTCTCCAAAGCTTCCGCAAGGTTTACCATAATAAGTTTGTCCGTGAGCTTCAGCAGCATCTTCAATTATTTTTAAGTTATGTTTTTTTGCAATGGCTAATAAAGGATTCATATCTACAGGAAGACCATATATATGAACAACCATGATAGCTTTTGTTTTAGAAGTAATTTTCGCCTCAATCTCCTGTACATTCATATTCCAGGTTTCAATATCAGAATCTACTAACACAGGTGTAGCTCCTGCTTTAATAATAGCGGATGCAC
>JBEIPP010000244.1:0-3565 GCA_040376995.1 Flavobacteriales bacterium | reverse complement strand
TTCATTTTGTTGGAAGAATCGTTGCACAAGACGTATATTTAAAAAACCTTGAGCGGGAATTTGTTTATTTTTTGGGAATTTCTTTCGTATTGATCATTTTATTCCTTTGGTTATCATTCCGTTCTTTATATGGAGTTGTTGTGCCAATTACCATTGTCATCATTTCTATTTTCTGGACCTTAGGCATTATGGCTATGATGGGGCAGGCACTGGATATCATGACAGTAATGCTGCCTACCATGATATTTATTGCCGGCATGAGCGACGTAGTGCATTTTTTCTCAAAATATTTTGAAGAGATAGCCAAAGGAACCGAGAAACAAAAAATATATCCATTGATCTTAAAAGAAGTTGGTTTTCCTACCTTTTTAACTTTAATCACCACTGTCGTAGGATTTTTATCTCTTTTATTTTCAAGCATCAAACCAATTAAAGATTTTGGTTTATATACCTCTGTAGGAATCATCATTGCCTTTTGCTTAAGCTATACCTTATTGCCTGCCCTACTTTATTTTTTTACTCCAAAAAAACTAGTCGCAGTTCACGACCATGATAATAAAACCTACAATGTGATGCGGAAAATATTGTTTTGGATTTTCAGAAATCAAAAAACAATTATTGTTATTACCTCTCTGGTCCTTGTATTTTCAGCCATAGGTGTTTACAAAATAAAAGTGAATAATGTGTTACTTGAAGATTTATCCGATGGCGTAAAAATTAAACAAGATTTTATATTTTTCGACAAACATTATAGCGGTGTTCGCCCTTTAGAATTAGCTATTGAAATTAAAAATAAAAACAAAACAGTTTGGGATTACGATGTGATGAAACAACTGAATGACGTTGACATTTACCTAAAAAAAGAATACCACGCTGGGTTTATGTATTCGCCAGCTATGCTTGCTAGAAACATTAATAAAGCATTAAATGATGAAACATCGGGCGAAGGAAAATTCCCAACAGTCGAAGAGTACGAAGAAGTAAAAAAGCAATTAATTAGTAACAAGAAAAACAAAGATTTAAAACGCATTATTACTATTGATGGGAAATATGCTCGTGTTAGTGGAAAAATGAGTGATATTGGAAGCTACATTGTAAACGAACAAAACATACATTTTAAAGAATTTTTAAAAACTCATATTAATTCTAATGATATTGAGATAAAAATAACTGGCGCGGGTCATTTAATGGACCGAAATAATGAATACATGGTAAGTAATATGGCTCAAGGCTTTATATTCTCCATTATAATTATCATTATTTTAACCTATTTCCTTCACAAAAGTTGGCGCATGGTATTGGTATTTATTTTACCTAACTTAATTCCACTCATCATCATCGCTGGCATAATGGGCTTTGCGGGCATCGAACTAAAAGCAGCGACATCTTTAGTGTTTAGTATTGCGTTTGGTGTAGCCACCGACGATACCATACATTTTATTTCTCGTTTAAAAATTGAATTAGGTTATGGTAAATCATTAATTTATGCTTTTAAACGCACCTATTTTGAAACAGGCAAACCCATTTTATTAACCACCTTTATTTTAATGGGGGGCTTTGTGAGTTTAATGGTGAGTGATTTTCAAAGTACTTTTTATTTTGGATTTTTAATTTGCATTACCATTATCGTGGCTGTTATAGCAGATATATTTTTATTACCCGTTTTATTATTTTGGATTTTAGGAAAGAAAAAGAAATAGAGTTTTTATGGAAATTACATTAAGACCTTGGCATCTAGATGATGTCAATGATTTAGTTGCTTTAGCAAACAATAAAAACATTGCACAATTTATGGCTGATGTGTTTCCTCATCCCTACACAATAGAAAACGGAAAAACATTTATTACCTTTGCTACTCTTCTAACCCCAATCCGATAGTTATGGGCAATGCTTGAAAAATCGACACTATGACCAAATTTTGTATTGACAAACAAACTTCATTTGATTTAAATATTTTTTCTCCTACAAACGGCGACTTTTCAGTTTTTGACTACTTTAATCAAACTCAGACAAAAGGCGGCAGGGATTTGTTAGAGGATATGATGCGAACTCCTTTAAAAGACTTGAACGAAATAAATGCAAGAATTTTAAATATATCTTACATAATAGATAATAATGTTATCTGCAATTTCAACAAAGAACACCTTGTTTTTATAGAACATTATTTAAATCATAATATTCCATTTCTAAACAGCAATCCCTTTGAATTGCTCTACTCTAATATTTCAAACAAGTTAAGGCCGAGTAATGATATATATGTTATATCCAAAGGTCTTGAATTCTTCAAGTTTCATTTTGAAACAATATTAAATTTATTTAATAAAATTACATTATATAACATTCCTATTTTTTTCGAGCAATTTAAAAAAAAGCTTAACGCACTAACTGAAAACAATGAATTTAATCTCTTCTTAAAATCAAAAAGCCAAACCTATAGTTTTAGACAACTAATGCGTTTTGACATGTTAATTCGTCAAAACGAAAGAGAGAAAATAAATGAGATTATAAATCTATCTTATTTACTTGACGCCTATATTTCAATTGCTCAAACCTCTCTAAAAAATAAATTATGCTTTCCTGTTTTTACCGAATCGACTGAAACAAGTTTAAAGATTAATGATCTTTTTCATCCATTAATAAATAATCCAGTAAAAAATAATGTTAAGCTGTCTGAAGATAAAAATCTTTGTTTTTTAACAGGTGCGAATATGGCTGGTAAGTCTACATTCTTAAAAAGTATTGGATTAAGCATTTATCTATCTCATTTAGGATTTCCTGTTCCAGCAAAATCGATGGAAACAGTCATATTTAATGGTCTATATACAACAATAAATATCTCCGACAACATTAATAAAGGTTACAGCCATTATTTTAGTGAAGTAAAAAGAGTGAAAGAAATAGCATTAATGCTCAAAGAAAAGAAACGACTATTTATAATATTTGACGAATTATTCAGAGGTACAAATGTTAAAGATGCTTATGATGGAACTCTATTAATAACTACTGGTTTTTCACAAGTTCAACATTCTCTTTTTTATATTTCTTCACACATAATAGAAGTTAGCCAAGAGCTTGAGAAATCAAACAAGATTTTATTTAAATGTTTTGAATCTAAATTGACAGACGACCAGCCAGTTTATAATTACAAATTAATTGACGGAATATCCTCGGAAAGACTTGGGTTAGCTATACTAAAAAATGAAGGAGTTCTTGAAATTATTGACTCGATTGTAAATGAGCACCAAATGTAAAGCACAGCCCATAACAGCAAGCAAGCTCAAGCGGCGGGACGACAAAGGGCTCTGGCTAAATCAATGCCTGCTCGCTTTCAGCTTCGCAGACAATTTTTTGTTTTGCCTCCGCTTAAAAAATAGTTATCTTCGTTTAAAACATTTTGCAAGTAGAAAACAGTTCGGTTTCAAATTGCCGCCTGGGTCTATTTGCCATCCGTCAGGTTGTGAAAAAACTCAGATTATTTTTTTGATTAGCTAAAAATAGCTTGTAAAGTTTTCGCAAACGTGTTTGTTTACTTTATGGGAGTGGCAATTTTTTACGCTGCAATTTT
>JBEIPP010000224.1:0-4154 GCA_040376995.1 Flavobacteriales bacterium | reverse complement strand
TTCTAAAAAAGGTAAAAAAGGCGATGATGATGATGATATTGAACCAGAAGAGGAAGACGATTCTGATGTTGATGTAAAAGATGATTACGAAAAACCAGAAGATGATGATGATGCAGTAGTTGATTTAGACGAGGCACCAGTATTAGATTTAGAAGGTGGTGGTATTCCTTTAGATGATGATGATGATGATGAAATTCCAGAAAAGCGAGGACGTGGTCGTAGAAAGAAAAACGAAGTCCGTTCATCAGGTTCTGAATCTTATATCAGAAACAGACCTTTACATATTGATATTACAAAACCGTTAATTAAAAAGCCTCAAGCGGATCAACCAAAACCTTTCTTAAATACTGAGGATGATAGAAGCCGTTACTCTGATAAAGAATTATTGGAGTTTAAAGAATTAATTATTGATAAACTAAAAGAAGCACAAACAGATTACGATTTGTTAAAACAAACCTTATCTAATGCTGATAATCATGGAACAGATGATACATCACCTTCATTTAAATTATTAGAAGATGGCTCTGATGTATTATCTAAAGAAGAAACAGCACAATTAGCAATTCGTCAGGAAAAATATATTGTGAACTTAAAAAATGCTTTAATGCGAATTGAAAACAAAACATATGGTATTTGCCGTGTAACTGGAAAATTAATTCCAAAAGAGCGTTTACGTTCAGTGCCACATGCAACTTTAGGTATTGATGCTAAATTAAATCAATTAAGCTAAATAATAATACATTCAACTAAAAGGTTATCTTTGCAAGAAGATAACCTTTTTGCTTTTATAAAGCTTTATGCTTAAAAAATACAAACTTCCAATAATAACTGTTTTTGCAGTGTTGTTTATTGACCAATGTATCAAATTATACATTAAGGCTAACTATCCTATTGGCGAAGTTTATCGTTTTTTTGATTGGTGTCGCATTACTTTTACAGAAAATCCAGGAATGGCTTGGGGTTTAGAGTTTGGCGGAGATTACGGAAAGTTAGCTTTGAGTTTATTTAGAGTTGTAGCTGTTTTAGCAGGAGCTTTTTACATTAAAAAAATTGTGAATGAAGAAGAACACAAGGGCTTTATTATTTGTGTATCATTAATTTTAGCAGGAGCTTTAGGTAACATTTTAGATTCTGCTTTTTATGGATTGTTATTTGGCGAAAGTACTGAATATAACATTGCTCAATTTATGCCTCAAGAAGGCGGTTATACAGGATTTTTGAAAGGTCATGTGGTAGATATGTTTTACTTTCCTATCTATGAAGGAAATTTCCCTGAATGGTTACCAATTTGGGGTGGTGAACATTTTGAGTTTTTTAATGCCATTTTTAATTTCGCTGATATGGCAATTTCCTTTGGTGTTGGAATAATACTAGTATTTCAAACAAATTTTTTTAAACCAAAATCAAGTTACAAATGAGGGTCAAACTACAAATCATTAGATTTATAATATAATAAAAGTTGATCAAACACGTTTTTATAAAACCATTGAAGTCATTTTTATACATATTATACATTTGTTTGTTGTCTAATCAACTATTTTCTCAACATAAAGAAGAAAGCGGAGTTAATTTGCCAAAGTTTTATAAAAACAAAATGCATTTTGGTTTTTCTTTAGCATATAACAAAACTGATTTTAGAATTCATACCGTAAAAAATTCTGCTTTTCCAGATACAGTTATAGGAGAAGTTACTTATGGTATGAAAACCATATACACTAAATCAGATCCAGGTTTTGCTTTAGGTATCATTTCAGATTTTAGACTACATCAATATTTGCGTTTGCGTTTTACACCAAATATTAGCTTTGCTTCTAGAAATTTAGAGTATACATTAGAAAATGCAAAAAGGGATAGCGTTAAAATGTATAAGAAAAGTGTAGAATCTACTTTTATTATTTTACCACTTGAAATAAAATTACAATCAAAGCGATTAGATAATTTTGGGGCCTATGTTATTTTAGGAGGAGGGTATACATTAGATTTAGTTTCAAAGAAAAAAGCAGTCTCAGCAGGTAGCGCAAATCAGTTAGACGATGCTGTTATGTTGAAACGAGATGACTTTTTTTATAGTGGAGGAGCAGGTGTTGATTTTTACCTTCAGTATTTTAAATTAGGATTAGAGCTCAAGATTTTGCAGGGAACAAAAAACTTAATACAACCATTAAATAACATTTTTACAAAAAGCATTGATAAAGTAAATTCTAAAATGGTTATTTTTTCTGTAACCTTTGAAGGATAATTTATTTTTAACTGAAGAATAAAAATCTTCCATTATGAAATAGTCATGCGCCAATATGATTTTAAATAAAAGTGCATGACGTATTCCATGTGGCAGATAAAAAATAATAGTTTCTGCACATGAAGAAAGAACTGAACCTAGCCATTGCGGCTCACATTGCTTATGATGAGCAATTATTAAAACAAGAAGTTGCAGAGCAATTATCCTTAAAGTCAAGCGATACATTTTTTATCAAACCACTGCGTCGTAGTATTGATGCGCGTTCACGAAACATTAAAGTTAATTTAAAATTAGCAGTCTGGATTAATGAACCAATCACAGATGATGATTTAGGGATAAATTATCAAGATGTTTCAAGTGCTCAAAAATCAATTACCATAATTGGTGCTGGTCCGGCTGGTTTGTATGCAGCTTTGCGTTGTTTAGAAATTGGTATTAAACCAATTGTATTTGAAAGAGGAAAAGATGTTAGGGAAAGAAGAAGAGATTTAGCGGCTATTAATAAAGAGCATATCGTAAACCCAGAAAGTAATTATTGTTTTGGTGAAGGTGGTGCAGGAACTTACAGTGATGGAAAATTATATACTCGTTCAAGTAAGCGTGGTGACATTGAACATATTTTAAAAACTTTTGTATTTCATGGTGCGGACGATGTGATTTTAGTAGATGCGCATCCTCATATCGGAACTAATAAATTGCCGAATATTATTTCTAATATGCGCGAAACAATTATCAAGCATGGAGGAGAAATTCATTTTCATTCTAAGTTAGTTGATATTAATTATAACGGAGATAAAATATCGTCAGTAATAATTGAAAAGTCTGTCACTTCGAGTTTGTTACTTCAAGAAAAGTCGAGGAGCGAGAAGCAAGAAATTGAACACCGTTGCTCCCACGTCATTTTAGCAACAGGGCATTCGGCAAGAGATATTTATGAGTTATTAGATAAAAAAAAAATTGCTATAGAAGCAAAGCCTTTTGCTTTAGGTGTTCGTGTGGAACATCCACAAGAATACATTGATAAAATTCAATATAGTTGTTATTCGCATGATGAAGTCGTATCTAAGCGCTCATATTTACCAGCCTCATCTTATAGTTTAGTGCATCAATTTCAGGGACATGGAGTCTATTCGTTTTGTATGTGTCCTGGCGGTATTATTGCGCCATGTGCTACAGCTCAAGATGAAATAGTCACAAATGGTTGGAGCCCCTCTAAACGAAACAATCCTTATGCAAACAGTGGAATTGTAGTTGGTTTAGAATTAATAGATTTTGAGCCCTACAAAAAACATGGTGCATTAGCTGGATTGCAATTGCAAAGTGAAATTGAACATAAGGCCTGGCAAATAGGAGGAAAAACACAAACAGCTCCTGCACAAAATTTGCAAGACTTCGTTAATAATAAAGTGAGTTCAAAATTGATTGATTGTTCTTACCAGCCTGGTACAAAATCCGTGCAAATGAATGATGTATTAGGTAAAATGGTTAGTACAACACTACAACAAGGTTTTAAAGCATTTAATAATAAAATGCGAGGCTATGTGAGTAACGAAGCTATTATTGTTGGCGTGGAATCTCGTACATCAACTCCAGTTCGTATTCCACGAGATAAATTTACATTACAGCATGTGCAAATAAAAAATTTATACCCTTGTGCTGAAGGGGCTGGATACGCTGGCGGAATTGTGAGTGCCGCTATGGACGGCGTAAATTGCGTGAATGCTATAAATCTTTTACCATAGATATAAAAAAAGGGGCTGTCTAAAAAGACGGCCTCTTTTTTTTATGCAGCAAATTTTAAAACAGGCCTAAAATGATTTGTTATTTCATTTTTCAACTTAATAAAGTTTAAGCGCTCAAAAAAATGAGTTATAAATGAGCGTATACGATTTTGTAACGTGTTGTTTCCTTTATT
>JBEIPP010000209.1:0-4770 GCA_040376995.1 Flavobacteriales bacterium | reverse complement strand
GATCAAGTTATCAACGTAGTTATCCACAAAAGCATTTTAACGGCTAAATCAAACTTTAATTTTTCTAATGAGTAGTTGTGCAACAGCTACTGTTGTTGTGGGCAGTTTTATTCGATTTAATTTTTAAACATGAAAGTCTTAATTATTAGAAAAACATTGTATAATACATTGAATTTCTTGGATCAGAAAAATCTAAGCTTGGAATAAATTTTTCAACTAATTTTTCAGGCGAATCAAACATGATTGTTTCAAGTTTAATGTTGCTTGCTTCAGCTCGATTTATTGCAGCTTTTGTAAATCCTATACAAGTAATAATACCGCCATAATTAGCATTTACGTCCTGCATAAAGCCGATCATAGAATCAATAGTCTTAACATTAACTCTTTTGTTGAATTGTTTACAATCGAAAACTCCGTATTGATCTGAATCAGCGATTTTGACAGAAATTAAAATATCGATTTGCCTTTCAACCTTACTAAATTTTCCTTTTAAACGTTTATTGTATTCAATTTTCTGATCAGGGTACTTTTCATTAAACTTTTCAAAAACTAGTTTTTCGTATTCTTGCCAATTACTCATATTAGATAAATTAATTTTGAATAATTTCTTTTATAAAATTGCCCACAACGGTTTGCGGCTTGGCGAAGAAGCGGATTATTAGCACTAAAGTTCATAGAAGCACAACTGTTTGTTTAACCACAAATGTGTCATAGAAGCACGAAACCCGCTTTTTTGCCAAACCGCTGTTAGGTGCTGGCGTTCTGTCTGTCGTTGCTTGTCTGTCTATTGTTTGCAGTGTCTTTGGTGCGTTGGCTTGGAAGCTCTTTTGCATTTTTTAGCGTTGGTTTGTGTATCGGCAAAAATGCAAATGTGCTACCAAAAGCGTTGGCTAAAATCCATAAACTGTCTTTATTATTTCGTTTAATTCTTTTTCAAGTTCTTCGTTATAACTACCAGTGGATTTAATACTGTTAATTATTTCGCTAACTGAGTTGTCAATAAATTTCAGTTGTTCGTCTGTTGGTTGAATAAATGGTATTTTTTTAATATAGTTGGCTGGATTGTTGGCAGATGGATTAATCGTCCTAATTAGCTTATTACAAGTTGGTGAATTGAAGAATGCCAGTAGGTAAAAAGTTAAAGATTTGTCTTTAGGGAAAATGCCGACTATTGATTGGTCAAAGAGTTTTTTCTCAATTAGCGAAGCTGTAATACTTGATGAACTAATCATAGGAACACCAATTCCATATTTGAAATAATATTGTGGATTTTGAAACCTTGATTTTTTGCCTTTTTTATAATGACTTACGGCTTCCTTACTCCAATTCATAAACCAACCTTCGGGTTTCAAAAACTTAACATTGCCACCTTTAACAATAGGTAAAAAATGTTTTTCGCCTTCTATTCCGTCCAATATATTAGGAATGTTTTCGTAGTCTCTATTTACTGAATTAGCATCTACTAAGTCATAGTTTTTCCCATTCTTTAAATCCGGACTATTGACTTGTAAGAATGTTTTATCGTCTCCTGAATAAAAGCCTGTAACGCAGTTTGCAATATCACCTACTTTAATTTTTGAGCTATTTATTGCCAATGCAATTTCAGAATTATCTGAAATTAGAAATGCGTAGTCTGGATTAGATAAAACTTCTTTTTGAGTGAAAGCAAATACTTTCAGTTCTTTCTCGTTTATGTTCGCTAATTGCTCAACAGTCTTAAATGAATTGAGAACTTTAAATTCATTATTCAAACTGACATTAAGATTGTTTGTCTTTTGAAGTGTAATAATTGAAAGGTTTGCGTAACCAAAATTAACTCCTGGAAAAAATGATGAAGGAAACAAGGCAAGTTCTAATATTTTTGTCTTAGTAAGAATATGCTTTCTTATTGCCTTGTGCATATGAAGGTTCAAGAAAGTATCAGGAATTATAAAACTTAAAATTCCACCATCCTTTAAAAGTTCAATGCAACGGTATAAAAATAAAGCGTAGGTTTCCTTTGCGTAAAGGTCAGAGTATATTTTTTTTAATGCAGCTCTTTTATCTAATTCCTGCCAAGCACCGTAAGGAGGATTGGCAATTATTTTATCATAAACACCACCAAAACCAGAGTTAAATATTAAATCATTGTCAAGTAAGGTATCACATTGCCTAACGTTTATTGTAGGATAAGATGAAAACTTACTCATCAAGGTTTTGAAAGCATTGTCATTCAATTCGCAAACGTCAATGTTTGCAAACTCATTGTCAGAAACAATTGCCTCAATGAAAACACCATCACCACCACAGGGTTCAAAAATCTTATCCGTTTTTTTAAGGTTTAGTTTACCAACCATATAATCAACTATCGGTGTTGATTTGGTGTAAAATGCTTGATATTTCCTTGCTTCTGCTATCATTACCACAAGAGATATTGTAAAAGATTTTGTTCTTGAAAATGGGTAATGGTTTCAGGTTTGAAATCATTTGCCCAATCCATATTTGTGTCAATCCAACTTTTTAAGTTGTAACCAGAATATTCTCTGATTTTATCGTATGCTTCAATTCCACAATAGGCTTCCCATACGCTTGAATTCTTTAAAGTATTAAAGTAGCTGTTGTTTTCTTCAGCACGAACAAACAGCATACATTTATAATTCTCGTCAAGGTATTTGTAAACGGTTGCGACAAGTAGAAGTCTATTTAGATTGCCCTTTTCATTTGAACCAAATCCGCTTTTGAAATCAACAACATACATACTTCCATTTTGAGTAAAATGAAGGTCAAGTTCTAATTGTATTTCACCAGATGTAACTAAACTCCAAACTTTGTCATAGTATTTCTTTAATTCTTCCTTTTGTTCATTGGTAATTGTTAAAGCATCAATGTAATCAATGATTTCATCTGAAAGTTTCTTCTTAGCATCCGAAAATAGAGGAGGGATAAATAGCGATAAATCATTCAACGGAAAGTCAAAACAAAGTTGGCAAAACGGGTCCCATAGTTCGCCCACTCTTCGTGAAAAATCCATATACTCATAAAGTCTTACGGAATTTCTACTTTCAATCATAACAACAATGTGGCAATAGGTAATCATTAATAAGCTTTCAAGCTTTTCTTGATTAGTCCAATTTTCCTTCTCTGCCTGTTGAAGTAATGTTGTTATTAGTTGATGCTTGGTCTTGTTTAAACTTTTGTTTATTGCATCGGCTCTTTTTTCTGACTGATTTTCGGCATACTTTTCTTTAATTACATTGAATGCTTCACTGGCTCTATCTCTAAAGTAAGCAAGCAATCCTGCTTTATTGTTCTTTAATGTTTTGTCTATGTTCATTATGCCTGTTGTTGCTTGTGATATTTAATTTTTTGTTCTGCCACTTTAAGAATTTCAATTCCATCTTCTTCGTCCAGCAGTTGATATGTGATTTTGTCGCTTAGATAACGAACTTTTAAATCTGCTTTATCAATTGCAAAAATTTCTGATAGCTTTTCAATGATTTGGTCGTTTGCGTTCCGTTCGTTTTTTTCAATCTTACTTAGTGTTGAAGTATCAATTTCAAGGTCAGCAGCGATTTTCCGTAATGGTAAATTACGGTCTTCTCTTAATTGACGTATGTATTCACCGAAAGAAGTGTTGTTTTTCTTGGACATCATTTGCTTTGACAATTATTGTCCAAAATTACTTGTAAAAGTTTAAAGTGCAAATTTTGTCGCTTATAATTATTAACATTTTTGTCAACCGTGCAATTGTCGGATGGTGGGTGGGTTTGGGTGCGGTTGGGCAAAATTAAATGTGGTGTTTTTGTGTCGGCAAGTGCGTTGGCAAAACACCTCTTTTAATTTTGCGAAGGGTTGGCATTTTGTTTGTCGTTTTAATGTTTGTTTGATGTCTGTTGTGTCGTCCGCTACGCTTGCACCTAACGTTTGTGCATAAGCAGTGGCGGGAATTCGAAGCGCGTCACTGTCCCACGACACCAAACGTTTTTTGAAAAACTAAACTACAAATTTACACTGAACCCCGCCATTGATTATGCATTTTGTTGTGGGCTGGCATGCTTACACCACACTTATATTATTCTCCTTTATTACTCGTTTTAAGTTGTCTCCCCAGAATGGAAATTGTCCATAAAACTCAACGCAGTCCGCCAGTGAATTTAGTCTGTCAAGGCTTGGAAGTATGTAAACTTCAAAGTCGTCCTTTAATGCGTTTATAAATTCATTCAAGTCAGTGTCGTCCTTTATTGAATATCCTTGATTGTCCCCAAATTTCCTCTTCTTTCTGTCGGGCAAAAATGTTCCTTCGTCTAGATGGGTCGTCAGATCATTATATGTTGCCTTTTTCTTTTGTCCGTCTTTTACAGTCGCTTTTAGTGCAATGCCAATATTAAAACGGAAGTCAACGCTGTCTTTGGAATTCCATGAATAGTTCTGAAGATTGATTACTGTAAAGAATTCGCCCTTGTCTTTCCACCAAGTCTGTCCCGATGTCTGGTAGCCAAATTGTTTAAGTGCCGGCTTCAAATAAGATTTAATGAATTCAGTCTGTTTCTCTTTCGCTGTCATTTGTGTCGGTTAACTTCTCTGTCCAGCATGCTTGCCCACAACGGTCTGTGTATGCGCTGTGGCTATCCTGTCTTATAAAGTTAAAACTATTTTCAAAGCCATAGCGCATACATGTTGTGCTTGTTGCACAACTACTTTATAAATATACGCATTCGAATTATATTTGGTCATGCAAGGCAATAAAGGTTTTCAAGAAAAGCTTTTCACAAGTTTTAAATTATCCGAACG
>JBEIPP010000057.1:0-17808 GCA_040376995.1 Flavobacteriales bacterium | reverse complement strand
TTAAACCTTTTATTTTTTTAAAAGTCTTAAGTACAAGAAACTAAAATTTAAAAACATGAAAACAAATCATTTAACGATTGGTATAGCAGTAATAGTAATTGCATTTGCCAGCACATTTACATCGTGTAAAAAAGATAAAAATAAACCAGAAGAAAAGGATAAGGATACTTCTTCTGCATCGGATCAATCACTAGCTTCTTCAATTGATAATGATATGACTAGTATTGCGGATGAAGCAGGAAGAACTTATACTTTATCGAGCTTTAAAACTTCTGGTGTTGAAGGATTGTTGTCTACATCTTGTGCAACTGTCACAATTGATTCTTCTGCTGCACCTGCCAGAACTATTACGGTAAATTTTGGTACAACAAATTGTTTATGTAATGATGGTCGTTATAGAAGAGGGGCGATTGCATATTCTTTTACTGGTAAATACAGAGACTCATTAACTGTGATTACGGTTACCCCACAAAATTATTTTGTAAATGATAATCAAGTAACAGGTTATAAAACTATTACCAATCAAGGACATAACGCTGCAAATCATTTAGTGTATCAAATAACTGCAAATATGCAAATTATTAAATCAGGAGGAACTGGAACAATTACATGGCAAGCAAACCGTATAAGAGAATGGATGACAGGAGAAAATACGTTATCATGGAGTGATGATATGTATTCAATTACTGGTACAGCTTCTGGATCTGATGCTGCTGGTAATACATTCAACTCTGTTATCACCACTCCATTAATTAGAAACATGGCCATTGGCTGCAAAAAGCATTTTGTATCAGGTGTTTTGGAACACACGCCAAGTGGTAAAGCAACTAGATATGTTGATTTTGGAAATGGTACATGCGATGATCAAGCTGTTGTTACTATTAATGGAGTATCTTATACATTTACTTTACCGTAATAAAAAACATAAAAAGAAGAAACAGTCAGGGCGTTTGTTCTGACTGTTTTTGTTTTTTGAAATATAGAGTTATTCATTTTTTTTAATTCTAAATTAATGTCATCAAACCCTGCATAAGTGCAGTAGTTTATCCCAAATTAAGCGTTAGAAATTTTCATTAATAGATTAATAGGATAATCCCAAAGCGATTCGAACCCGTTAAGTAGCGGAAATATTCCGTAAAACGAAAAACGTTTTGTTAGACAAAATACTTACTGATCTTTTTAATCGATGTCTTCCGATTGCTTCGTTCTTGAAGCTTTTAAGTGTATTTGACGGCTAACAGCAAGGATAATGCCTCTATTGTAAACTTGATGAGAAGTTCCCGGTAATTGTTTTCGAACAGGAATAAGTGAGTGGGTCAATCGCAATCCTACACGCCATTTTTCGTTAAATACATAACCAGTACCTAAATTGAAAGAAAAGTCTTTATTACTAAAGGGATAAAGATCTGTTTGGTAAGGAAGTGCTCCTCCGTTTATATATTCTCCAGTATTGATTAATGCTGCTAAACTTGGACCAAATTCAAAGTAAACCTTTTGTTTGTTATACTGGAAAAGGATTGGAACTTCAAAGTAATTTAGATTTAGCCAATAATCGCCATACTTGGGTTGATGAAGACCTAGCCCAGTTCCTTTGCCAATTTGAGTTAGTTCAGCCTGTATAGTCCAACTTTTACTAATTTTTATCTGAACCCATATTCCACCCATGAAAGCAATTCTTGGTTTAGTTTTTACGGGACAGCCTGTAATAGTTTGCATTCCTGAACCTAATTTAAAGCCTAATTTACATTGAGTTTTTAATTTACCTTGAGACCAAACATCAAGGCAAATAATTAACATGACAAAAAAAATGAAAAACTTTTTCATTGATAATTAACGGAATTGTCATATAAAAAATTGTGTTAATAACAATGATTCTACTTGCAAACATTTAAACATAAGCTAAACAGAGTGTGCCACTGTAATACTAACAAATAATATTAAGCAACCGTTTGGCACATCAAATCATTTGCAAATATAGGCACTTGCAATAAACCGTAAAACTTACAATAAAATCACCCTTAAGTATAAAGAATATTAATTTCAAAAAATGTATCTTTAACTATCATATATGACTTTTATCAGTTTCATATATGACATTAACTTTTAAAATAAAAAAGATTCAAGGTAAATTAGTACTTAATATCGTTTATGATTAAAAACATCTTAATTGAAATAGGACTAATTGCTCGTTTTACGGGACGTTTTTTCATTGAAGTGTTTAAACCTCGCTTTGAATTTAATGAGTTTTTGCGCCAATGTTTTTATATCGGTAATAAATCGTTGCCCCTTGTTGCTATTACCGCCTTTATTATGGGATTAGTAATTACTATGCAATCACGCCCTACCCTAGTTGAATTTGGAGCTCAAGCGTGGTTGCCAAAAATGATTTCGGTTTCCTTAGTGCGCGAAATTGCTCCTGTTATTACTGCCTTAATCTGTGCCGGTAAAATTGGCTCTGGTATTGGCGCCGAATTAGGCTCCATGAAAGTAACCGAACAAATTGATGCCATGGATGTATCTGGCACAAACCCTTATAAATTTTTAGTAGTAACACGCGTGATGGCTACCACCTTAATGATTCCAATTTTAGCCATCTTAGCCGATGGCATTTCTTTATACGGTGGTTATTTAGGCTGTAACATTCACGGTGTTGTGAGTTGGGATTTATTTTGGAATCAAGTATTTGATACTTTAGTGTACGCTGATATTGTTCCGTCTATTTTAAAAACATTTTTCTTTGGTTTTATTATCGGTATCATTGGATGCTACCAAGGATTTAATTCAAGCAAAGGCACCGAAGGTGTTGGTCAATCAGCCAACTCTGCGGTAGTAATATCTTCGTTATTAGTATTTATAATTGATTTGTTGGCTGTTCAAATAACAGATGCTTTAAACTTAAATTAAGTCATGGCAAACGATAACGAACATATAGCAAATAGTAATCCAACTGAAGAGGTTATTAAAATTACTGATTTACATAAAGCTTTTGGCGACAATAAAGTCATCAATGGATTTAATTTCAAATTAAAACGTGGAGAAAATGCCGTGGTTCTTGGCAAATCAGGTTCTGGTAAATCAGTTTTAATAAAATTAATCATTGGCTTAATGAAACCAGACCAAGGGAGCATTGAAGTATTAGGAGATAAAGTAGAAAAACTAAACACCTCTCAATTAGACGAAATGCGAGTAAAAGTTGGTTTCTTATTTCAAAGCAATGCCTTATATGATTCGATGACTGTTCGCGAAAATTTAGAATTTCCACTACGCAGACATTGGATAAAAAAAAGCGCCAATAAAGATGAAGTTGATGATTTAGTGATGGAAGCATTAACTAATGTAGGACTTCCACATACGGTTAATATGATGCCTTCTGAATTATCAGGTGGTATGCGCAAACGTATTGCTTTAGCAAGAACCTTAATTTTAAAACCAGAAATTATTTTGTATGACGAACCAACTACTGGTCTCGATCCCATCACAGGAAAAGAGATTAGTCAACTCATGCTCGACATCCAAAAAAAATATAACACCTCTTCTATTATCATTTCTCATGATATTAACTGTGTGAAAATTGTAGCAAATAGAATAGTGATGCTTATTGATGGAAAATGTTATGCAACTGGAACATATAACGAATTAGAAAACTCAACCGACCCAAGAGTAAAACAATTTTTTGAATAAAATTTATGGCACAAGAAACATCTAAAAATATACGCGTAGGAGCTTTTGTTTTAGTAGGAACAGTTCTACTTATATTTTCATTATACCTTATTGGAGCAAAACAAAATTTATTTGGTTCTACCTTCGAACTTAAATCACAATTTAAAAATGTGAATGGTTTAATGCCTGGTAATAACGTCCGTTTTACAGGTATTGATGTAGGTACCGTTAAAAGCGTTGAAATCATTAACGATTCTACCGTTGATGTGACCATGATAATAGAAGATAAAGTTCAAGCCTTTATCAAAAAAAATTCAACGGCCATGGTTGGTACTGATGGCTTAATGGGTAATAAATTGATAAACATCTTAACTTCTAACGAAGCATCCGAAAGTGTAGAAGATGGTGATTTTTTGGCATCTAAAAGTCCTTTAGGTACAGATGATATGATGCGAACATTAAATATCACCAACGAAAACGTAAAAGATATTACCGTTGATTTAAAAAACATCGTTCATCGCTTAAATAACCCTAATACTTTATGGAGCATTTTAATGGATACCATTGTTGCCGAAAATGTCAAACAAGCCATCGTCAATATTAAAGTAACTGGTGAGCGCACTGCAATTATTACCGGTGATTTGAGTAGAATTGTAAAACACATTAAGAATGGAAAAGGATCTATCGGCGCATTAATTGCTGACACATCCTTTGCTGTAAAATTAAATCAAAGCATTGTTAATATAAAACTCATTACCGATTCATTAGCCTTAGTTACTGGCGACATGCATTACATTACTTCTAAAGTTAAAAAAGGCGAAGGAGGCATTGGAACCGTTTTAATGGATACCACGTTCGTCAACAATTTAAATGAAAGTATGAAAAACATTAAAAGTGGTACCGAAAATTTTGATGAAAATATGGAAGCTTTAAAACATAATATCTTGTTAAGAAATTATTTCAAGAAAAAAGAAAAAGCTGCTAAAAAGAAATAATAAAATAAATGTCTTCAACTAATTTTAACCAAAGTGGCTTAACTAGTGAGCAAGTATTGCAAGCCAGAGCCAAGCATGGACACAATCAATTAAACTATAAAAAAGAAAACGGTTTTTTAGATGCTGTAAAAAGCATTGCTAAAGAACCAATGGTACTTTTATTACTGATTGCCTCTATCATTTACTTTATAAGCGGAAAAACTGGAGACGGTATCTTTTTATCGTCTGCTATTATACTAGTATCTGCTATTTCTTTATATCAAGATTCGATAAGCAGAAATGCTTTAGAAAAATTAAAAAACTTTACTCAAGCAAAATGTAAAGTCATTCGTAATAACGAAACGATTGAAATTAATAGCGAAGAATTAGTCATCGGCGATTATTTAATAGTTGAAGAAGGAACCTTTATTGCCGCTGATGGAGACATCATTCAATCCAATGACTTTTCGGTAAACGAATCTATTTTAACGGGCGAATCTTTATCAGTAGAGAAGGATAAAAGTAAAGAAGACCACTTTGTATACCGAGGCACAACTGTAGCTAGTGGGTTGGCGATTGCTATCATTACAGCTATTGGCAACGAAACCAAATTAGGAAAAATTGGAAAAAGTTTAGAAAGTATTGTTGAAGAAAAAACACCCTTAGAATTACAAATCAGCAACTTCGTCAAAAAAATGGTAATTGCTGGTACCATTGTTTTTGTAATTGTATGGGGTATTAATTTTATTCGCTCTAATGATGTATTAGATAGTTTAATTAAAGCTTTGACTTTAGCCATGAGTATTTTGCCCGAAGAAATTCCGGTAGCTTTTACCACCTTTATGGCACTTGGAGCATGGCGATTGATGAAATTAGGGATTGTCGTAAAGCAAATGAAAACCGTTGAAACTTTAGGAAGCGCAACGGTTATTTGTACAGATAAAACCGGAACAATTACCGAAAATAAAATGAGTTTAGCAAAACTCTTTGTTTTAAAAACTCAAAAGATTTCCAGTCCGGATGAAACACTAGGCGATGATGAAAAAGAATTAATTCGTTTAGCCATGTGGTCGAGCGAGCCTATTCCTTTTGACCCTATGGAAGTAGCCTTGCACAAAGCATATGAAAAAGCTATTGAACAAGATGAACGAGAACTCTTCAAAATGATTCATGAATATCCTTTAGGCGGCAAGCCACCCATGATGACTCATTTATTTGAAGATACAAAAGGTACAAGAATCATCGCTGCCAAAGGCGCACCTGAAGCCATGATGAATGTTTCCAATTTATTATCTGAAGAAAAACAACAAATTGAAAAAGCCATTAAAGAATTAACTTCAGAAGGTTACCGAGTTTTGGGAGTTGGAGAAACACTGTTTGATGGAACTAACTATCCTAAAAACCAACAAGATTTTAAATTTCAATTTAAAGGAATAGTGGCTTTCTATGATCCACCAAAACAAAATATTAAACAAGTATTAGAAAATTTTTATGCAGCTGGTATCACCGTTAAAATAGTGACAGGTGATAATGCCGAAACTACCACTTCTATTGCTAAACAAATTGGTTTTAAAGGATACGGAAAAAGTTTATCGGGAGATGAATTAATGAAACTAAGCGATGCAGAATTGCAAGAACGTGTGATGGATACTAATTTATTTACGCGTATGTTTCCTGACGCTAAATTAAAAATTATTAATGCGCTTAAAGCCAAACAGCAAATTGTAGCCATGACTGGTGATGGCGTAAATGACGGACCTGCGCTTAAAGCCGCACACATTGGTATTGCCATGGGCAAAAAAGGAACGGAAATAGCTAAGCAAGCAGCCTCTCTTATTTTATTAGAAGATGACTTATCTAAAATGGTTGATGCTGTGGCAATGGGCAGAAAAATATACACCAATCTAAAAAAAGCCATACAATACATTATCTCCATTCATATTCCTATCATCTTAACAGTATTTATTCCATTAGCACTAGGTTGGATATTCCCTAATATATTTTCTCCTATACACGTTATTTTCTTCGAATTAATTATGGGGCCCACCTGCTCTATCATATATGAAAATGAGCCCATGGAAAAAAACACCATGCTACAAAAGCCTCGTCCTTTTACCAGTACTTTTTTTAATTGGAAAGAATTAACGACTAGTATTATTCAAGGATTAATGATTACGGCGGGGAACTTAGTTGCTTATCAATACGCTATTCATAAAGGGTATGATGAACAAACGACTCGTTCGATGGTGTTTACGGTTTTAATAACGTCTAATATTATTTTGACTCTAGTAAATCGTTCGTTTTATTATTCTATCCTCACAACCTTAAAATACAAAAACAATTTGGTGTTACTCATTATTAGTATTACGCTTTTCATCACTGCCCTTTTACTATACGTAAAACCATTAGCTCGCTTTTTTGAGTTACAGTCTCTAAACGTATCGCAATTAGGTATTAGCGCCTTGATTGGCTTTGTATTTGTAATTTGGTTTGAGTTGGTAAAGTGGAGGAATAGATAAAAAATGTGAAAATTATCTGACTGCAAAGAAACCATTTAAATTGTTTACTAAATTTAAATAATATACATAAATAAGAGTCATATGAAAACATTAAAATCATTTATCATAGCAAGTTCTATCATTATTAGTAATATAGCAATAGCACAAGACCAGATAACCAAAGAAGAAAAACCATTTATTGAAGTCAATGGAGTTGCTGAACAAGAAATTATTCCTGACCAAATTTACATCAGCATCATTATTCGTGAGAAATATGTAAATAAAGAAAAAATCACGATCGAAAGTCAAGAAGAAAAATTGAAGGCATTATTGAAAGAAATTAATATTCCCACGAGCAATCTTTATCTATCGGATGCGAATGCAGATTACGTGAAAGTGAAATTTAGAACTAAAGATGTTTTAACTAAAAAAGATTATACCTTAAAAGTATCTAACGCCACTGCTGTAGGACAAGTATTTCAACAATTAGAGAAATTAGAAATCAATGATGCGAACGTATCTAAAGTAAGCCATTCAAAAATTGATAGTTTAAGAAAAGAAATTAGAATTGCTGCTATCAAAGCGGCAAAAACAAAGGCAGACTATTTATTAAATGCCATAGGAGAACAAACTGGAAAACCTTTAATAGTCAGAGAAAATAGTAATGGTAACTTAGAGTTTAATTACAACAGAAACTCAAACACAAGGGTTACAAGCTATCAAAACGTTCGTTTTTTGGATGATAGTGAAAAAAGTTCCGCAGATGAAGAAATTCAATTTCAAAAAATCAAAATTCAATCTTCTATTTATGTAAAGTTTTTAATAAAATAAATTGAATTGAATAATTTATTTGGGCTAGGATATTTTAATAATACCTAGCCTATTTTATTTTCGAAAATAAACAATATCTTTCTGTTTTCTAATCAAACAAAAAAGATATGGCTGTAGGATTTTCTCCAAAACACGAACAAACTATAGAACTTGACAACTTAAATAAAGAAGAGTTTATTGTTATTGCTCAAGAAGTAATCAAACAATTAGAGTGGAAACCTAGCTATATATGCGAAACAGGATTTATTGCCTATACCAAATTCTCTATGAGTTCTTATGGAGAAGAATTCAAAGTCAATATTGAAGGACATACCGCTACGATTAAAAGCGAATGCACAGGAAGTCAAATGTTTGATTGGGGTAAAAACAAAGACAATGTCGAAAATTTTATTTCAGGATTCAATGAAATAAAAAATGCTTTCTCAAAAGAAGAATTAGAAGAGAAATACAAAGCGCTAAGCATAAACTTCGCACCAATTGATGAAGATGTTTTAAATACTGCTCCATTAAGTACCAAACAAAAAATTACTAATTTCTTTTCTTTATTTATTCCATCAGAAGGCTATACGATTACTCCAATTATTGTAAACTTAAATATTTTGGTTTTTGTAGTAATGGCAATATCAGGTGTCGGTATTTTTGAGCCTGAAAATCAAGATTTGCTAAACTGGGGAGCAAACTTCCGCCCTAATACTCTTGGAGGAGAGTGGTGGCGATTATTTACCTGCTGTTTTATTCATATTGGCATTTTTCATTTATTAATGAATATGTACGCCTTAGTCTCAATAGGTGTATTACTTGAACCATTAATGGGCAAAACTAGATATGTATTTGCCTACGTAGCAGCTGGGATAGTTGCTAGTTTAACAAGCTTAGCTTGGAATGAATTAACGATTAGTGCAGGAGCATCTGGTGCCATTTTTGGACTATACGGTGTGTTCTTAGCATTGCTCACAACAAATCATATCGAAAAATCGGCTAGAGATGCAATGCGTACTAGCACCTTAATATTTGTAGGTTATAACTTATTAAATGGCTTAAAACCTGGTATTGATAACGCTGCGCATATTGGAGGTTTATTAAGTGGGATGGCTATTGGCTATGCTTTTTTACCAAGTTTAAAACAACCTGATTCAAAAACCATCAGAGGCATATCTATTGGAGCAATAACAATGGCAGTTGTCGCTTCCATCATTATCATATTTAATAGTATCTCCAATGACATTGGTAAATACCAAGAAAAAATGGCTGAGTTTACAACACTAGAAGAAAAAGCTGTAAAAGTATACTCGTTACCAGAAACAGCAACTAATGAAGAGATTTTAAATTCACTAACCAATGATGGGATAAAAAACTGGGAAAAGTGCATAGCATTAGTTAACGAAGTTCAAACTTATGATTTACCAGATGATATACAAGAAAGAAATAAAGTATTAAAAAACTATTGTGAAATGAGGATTGAAAGTTATCAATTAATTGAAAAGGCCATTGTAGAAGACACAGATCAATACAGAACTATGATTGATAGCTGCAATGTGAGAATTGAAAGACTGATAAAGAGTTTACAACAGTAAACTACATCAAAAAAAAACACTAGATAATAAATTTAATAAATTACACCACTATGAAAACCGAAAAAACAGTAGTCTCTATTTTTGCATTAGGAATACTATTAAAAGCATTTGATATACCTGGTCACTCATTACTATTAATTTTTTCAGCAGCTATTATATCAATCATGTACTTTCCAGTAGCTTTTTATTTTTTTTCAGATAAAGCATTAAAAAATCAAAACATCGCTCTATCAATTGTAGGTGGAATGATGTTGGCTATTATGCCTCTGGGCATTTTATTTAAATTGATGTTTTGGCCAGGTGCTATGACAGAATTAACAGCTTCCCTTATATTTTCACCAATCTTACTAGTCATTACCTTTTGGTTAAATAAAAAAAATAATGGTGATTTAAAAACATATTACAAAAACTATATAATTCGAATTAGCTTTTGGTTCGTATTATGTTTAATTTTTTATTTCACACCAAACAACACATTAATTAAAATCCAACACCATAATAATCCTGAACTAGCGCGTTTAAAAATTCAAGCTTATGAAAATCCAGATAATATAGAGTTCGACATCGCATTACAAAACTATTACAGACAAAGAGATTCGTTATATATGATTGAAAACGATAGATAAATTAAATCACCACTTTCAACTTCGCGTACTTCAATAGCAAATTCTTTTCGCCTGCATTTCTAAAATTAATACAAGCCTTAGATTCAGGGTAAACACCTTCAATGGAAGTTACTTCACCGATTCCAAACTTTTCATGTTCCACCACGCTACCAACTCTTAAACTAGCATTAGCACTATTATCAGTTGGCGTGTTTGTAGCAGCCATACGTTTAGCCAATGGGATTAACTTTTTAGGTGGTGCAAAATTAATTGGCTTTGGTTCTTGTTTAGCAAATCCTGGAGTTTCCTTTGTTCTAAAATCAATTGATTCCATAGGTTTTTGAAACGGTCGCACTGGCCTAACAAAAGCATCATCACTAAATTTACGTTTCTCAGGTTCCTGAGGAAAATCTACACAGTTCTCATCCAACTCATCAATAAAACGACTTGGTTCGCAATAAATAATATTTCCAAAACGGTAACGTGTGGTTGCAAAACTAATGGTTGCTTTTTTCTCGGCTCGCGTAATAGCTACATAAAACAAACGACGTTCTTCTTCTAATTCGCTTCTGCTATTTAAAGCCATTTGCGAAGGAAATAAATTTTCTTCCAAGCCCACAATATTCACATATGGAAACTCTAATCCTTTAGAAGCATGAATGGTCATCATAGATACCTTATCAGCATCTTTCTCATTTTCTTTTTCTTTATCAACATCCGTTAACAAAGAAATCTCTTGCATAAACTCATCTAAAGTTTTTAATTCAGATGATTGCTCTGGCGAATCAAATAATTCAACTGGATTAACTTCTGTATTATTAGCAATGGCTTCTTTTAACTCTTCTTCTTGTGGCGTACGTTCTTGTTCCACAAAGTCTTTAATACCATTTAATAACTCCTGAATATTTTCATAACGACTCACACCTTCAGGCGTTTTATCATGATATAAATCTTTCACTACTCCACTCGTTACCGCAATATGATTCGCACATTCAAAAGCATCTTTGTATGGAATCATCATCGAAAACGTTTTAATCATGGTGGTAAATTCCGAAATTTTGGTTGCTGTTCCTGAATTAATTCCTGTGTTAAAATCTTTTAAATTATCTAACACCTGCCACATGCTAATGTCATGCTCCATGGCAGCTATCATTATTTTATCAATCGTAGTTTGTCCGATACCGCGAGTTGGATAATTAATAATTCGTTTTAATGATTCATCATCATTATGATTGATAGATAATCTAATATAAGCCAATACATCTTTAATTTCTTTACGTTGGTAGAACGATAAACCTCCATAAATTTTGTATGGAATATTTAATTTACGTAAAGCCTCCTCAAACGCACGAGACTGAGCATTGGTTCGATATAAAATCGCAAAATCTTTATAATGTGCTTGCTGAGTAAAATGGGTTTCGTAAATACTCGCTGCTACTTTTTGCCCTTCTTCGTTATCCGTATTTGCTTTAACAATTCTAATCTTCTCCCCTTCTTCGTTATCCGTAAAAATATTTTTCTTAAACTGATCTTTATTTATGGCAATCACGGCGCTAGCTGCTTTCACAATAGTTTGCGTACTGCGATAGTTTTGCTCTAACTTAAATGTTTTTAAATCTGGATAATCTTTTTCGAAGTTTAATATGTTTTGAATATTAGCCCCACGGAATGAATAAATACTTTGCGCATCATCACCAACTACACAAATATTTTGAAAACGAGCGGCTAATTGTTTCACAATTACATATTGCGAAAAGTTAGTATCCTGGTACTCATCCACCAAAATATATTTAAACTTACTTTGATACTTAATTAATACATCTGGAAAATCTCTTAATAGAACATTGGTATTATATAACAAATCATCAAAGTCCATGGCTCCTGATTTGAAATTACGTTTTTGATAAGCTAAATATATTTGTCCTAATAAAGGTTTATTTGATGCTCTATCTTCGGCTTGCGTAATAGGATTATTGGCATATTGAGCTGCGGAAATCAAACTATTTTTTGCTGAAGAAATGCGATTTAAAACTAATGATGGTTTGTAAACTTTATCATCTAAGTTTAATTGTTTTAAAATATCTTTAATCACACTTTTACTATCATCAGTATCATAAATAGTAAAATTTGATGGGTAACCTAATTTTTCAGCTTCAAAACGTAAAATTTTGGCGAAGATCGAGTGAAAGGTTCCCATCCAAATGTTTTTAGCTTCTTTGCTTCCTACAATTTTACCAATACGGTCTTTCATTTCTCGAGCCGCTTTATTAGTAAAGGTTAAGGATAATATATTAAACGCATCAGCCCCTTTTTCCATTATATGGGCAATGCGATATGTTAGCACACGTGTTTTACCAGAACCTGCACCAGCAATAATCATTACAGGTCCTTCGGTAGTTTCGGCAGCCATTCGCTGCACAGGATTTAGTTCATTTAAATAATCACTCATTAATACAAAAATACATTATTATGCCTGTTGGAAACAGAATTAGTATAAAAAATTATAAACTCTTAAAAACTCTTTTTATGATTATAAAACTGCATTTTATATAGATGAACGGCATTGCAAAAACAAAAACTATTTACTTTGTTTGTTAGAGTAATAATTTGAACTAATTTTAATTGATATGGCAGGCGTTAACAAAGTTATTTTAGTAGGAAACTTAGGAAAAGATCCAGAGTTAAAGTATTTAGAAGGAAATATTGCACGTGCTAATTTTAGCATTGCAACAAGCGAATTTCACAAAGACAAAAACGGTAATAAAATTGAACAAACCGAATGGCACAATATTGTGGTTTGGAGAAGTATGGCTGAAAGTGCTGAAAAATTATTAAAAAAAGGAACTCAAATATATTTAGAAGGAAAACTACAAACCCGTCAGTGGATTGACAAAGACGGGAACAAACGAAATATTACAGAAGTTGTTGGAGAATCGTTTTTAGTATTGCAACGTAAAGAAAACACGACCGGCACTAACCCAAATACATCAGATGACAATAATAGTAATGTGAATTTTGAAGATTTAGGTAAAAAAGACGGATTGCCGTTTTAATTTTTTTTGAACCATAAAAGTCATAAAAGAACATAAAAGCGTTGTGTAAATTTAGTAGACGTGCGATAAATAAAAGATATAAAAGAATACAAAAAGACTAAACAGAATAATCCCTTTTTTCTTTTTGAACTTTTATGACTTTTATGGTTCTATTTTTTTCCAAGAAACTTAGCAACTTCTATATGGTTAAAATCATTAAATTTGTTTTATGACAACATTATCATTTAAAACCATTTTAAAATTACTGATCATCAGTATTTCTATAGTTGCATTTTCTTCTTGCGGAGACGATGAAGATGAAGTGTTTATCCCTAAACCAAAGGGTTACCCAAGAGTAGATTTTCCTGAAAAAACATATAGATTGTATGATAGTCTTTGTCCCTATAGTTTCGAAATCCCAACCTATTCAAGAATTACTAATGATAAACATCGTGGAGCTGACCCGTGTTGGATAAATGTTGATTTTCCAAAATACAATGCGCAAATACATTTAAGTTACAAAGTGGTGAATAATAACTTAGATACCTTTTTAAATGACAGTAGAGACTTTGCTATTAAACATCAAATAAAAGCAACAGGGATGGATGAAACCATTATTATTAGAGATAGCTCACAAGTTTATGGTTTAGTATATGATATTAGTGGGAATACCGCCTCTAATGTGCAGTTTTATTTAACAGATAGCACACATCATTTTATGCGTGGGGCATTGTATTTTAATGTAGTTCCAAATATCGATTCACTTAAAATAGTAGTAGATTATTTAAGACAAGATATTGTTCACATGATTAAAACCTTTGAATGGAAAGGAATTGCGAAGAAGAAAGTAAAGAAATAGTTTTCCACTCTAATATGTTAGGCTGAACGAAGTTATTTTTTATCGCTTCTCGACTTCGCTCGAAGTGACAAAAATATCAACTCAACTGATCTGCTAGCATTTCCATTTCACGCTTCGCATCTTTGTTATTATAAATAATATTATTGACTGCATTAGTGATTGGCATATTCACATTATACTTTTTATTAATCTCAACCACACATTTCACCGCATAATAACCCTCAGCAATCATATTCATTTCTAATTGTGCTTGCTTTACACCATAGCCTTTTCCAAGCATAGTGCCAAACATACGGTTACGCGAAAACTGAGAATACGCCGTTACAATTAAATCACCTAAATAAGCAGATGCTTTGGTATCTCTATCAATGGGATGCACAGCTGCCACAAAACGATCGATTTCCTGAATAGCATTACTTACTAAAACCGATAAAAAATTATCTCCATAACCAAGACTATGACAAATACCACCTGCAACCGCCACTACATTTTTTAATACAGCCGATAATTCTGTTCCGTAAATATCATCGCTACTTGAGCATTTGATATAACGACAACGCATGTATTCACACAATTCATCAGCTTTGTCAATATCACGAGATGCTAAAGTTAAATATGATAATTTTTCTAAAGCAACTTCTTCAGCATGACATGGACCAGTAATGACACCAATATTATCTAAAGGAACTTGAAATACAGTATTTAAATATTCTCCCACAATTAAATTATACTCAGGAACAATACCTTTAATGGCAGAAAATACTGTTTTACCAGCAAATACATCAGATGGAATATCTTTAATAGTATTATTAATAAAAGCTGAAGGAACTGCTAAGATGATCACATCAGCATTAGTTAATGTTTCTAATATATTAGAAGATAGATGTAATTTATTTAAATCAAATTGCACAGAACTTAAATAACGTGGATTATGTCCATGTTTAGTCATGTGTTCTATATCTGTTTGATTTCTAAAATACCAGCTAACTTTATTAGCATTATTACATAATATTTTAACTATGGCAGTTGCCCAACTTCCACTTCCTATTACTGCTATTCTTTTTCCGTTTGTCATATTTTGTTTTTCTAACCCTGTCTGCCGACAGGCAGGCGCAAACTGCGCAGAGAATTTTTTAATTAAGTATAAATGATATCATTATCCTTTAGTACATCCAATCCTTTTAAGGATTGATATATACGAGCTAACGTAACTACATCCTTTATACAATAAGTTTTAATTCGTTCAATATTTTTTTCTTCGTAATACACTTTTGCTATTTGACTTCCATCAATATCATCCTTTGGAGAAGGAATTCCAAATACATGTGCTAGTAAATTTAATGACGTGAAATTTTTAACATCTCCAAAACGCCACATTTCCATCGTATCCAAGTGCTTTACTTCCCATGGTTTAAACCCTTGTAATTGTAATAGTTTGGGTAAAGCAATTTTATTGACTAATAATCGGCGACATAAAAATGGATAATCAAACTCTTTACCGTTATGTGCACATAAAAAATGGTCTTTGGTATTAAAAAACTGTCCTAATAATTTCGAAAACTCCGTTAAGATATCATGCTCACTTTCTCCAACAATGGCTTTGGTTCTGAATTTTCCTTCACTAATATAACCCAATCCTATACAAACAACTTTTGCAAACTCGGCATAAATTCCAGCTTTGGCATATTGTTGTTCGGGAGTAGAATCTTTTGCATAAAACATTTTCTTATCCCATAATTCTTTTTCTATTTTAGATAAAGACGTATACTGATAATTAATAGGAGCCGTTTCAATATCAATAAACAAAATGTTTTCTAATTTAATGGAACTCATTTTCGTTCAAATTTTTGAAAAGTGTAATCAAATTTATTTTTGTCGTCAGCTAAATGTTTTTCTTCCCATATTAAATCAAATCTTGATTTATCAATTTCAGGAAAGTAAACATCACCATCTATAACTGTATTTACTAAAGTGATATAAATTGTATCTACTGAATCAATAGATTGTTTATAGATTTCGCCACCACCAATAATAAACACTTCTTTCTCAGTATGTAACTTAACTAAAGCTTCATCTAAACTTCCAACTACCAAAATATCAAATTGATTATTTGAGTTAAAATTTTTATCTCTTGTAATAACTATATTTTGTCTTCCTGGCAAGGTTCTTCCAATCGATTGAAATGTTTTTCGTCCCATAATAACGGGACATCCCATTGTAGTTGTTTTAAAAAATTTTAAATCAGCAGGTAAATGCCAAAGCAATTGATTGTCTTTACCAATGGCATGATTGAGTGATGTAGCAACAATGATTGATACAGTCATAAATTAATACGCTAAATCTTCGATAAAGAAAAAGAACACAACAGCAGCTACCCACTCTTTTCTAACGCCTTTGCACACACCTACTTTAGAACCATTTTTATAAATATCTCCATCTGATTTTATTTGACCAATCTTAGACCCTTTTTTATAAACATCGCCATCACTTTCAATTTGACCAACTTTACTGCCGTTTACATAAATATCACCGTCAGATTTTATTTGTCCTTTTTTAGATCCACCAACATACACATCGCCATCGCTTTCAATGTTTCCTTTTTTAGAGCCGCCTATATATACATCTCCATCAGATTCGATTTCGCCTTTTTTACTTCCTTTAATATATAGACTTTGAGCCGAAACAATATTGTAGCTAAGTGCTAAGGCTAAAATAAAAATAAGTTTTTTCATTGGTTAGTAATAAAAAAATTAATCTCTATATTTTACCTCAACATTATGAAGTTCAATAATTGGTTTTAAGAACTCTTCTAAATCTGTGACGCATAATTGAGATGCTGCGTCACATAATGCCGTTTCAGGATTAGGATGTGTTTCAATAAACATTCCATCAATTCCACTAGCTACGCCAGCTCTTGCTAAAACTGGTAAAAACTCACGAGCTCCACCTTTTTTATCAGAACTTGGAATACCATATTTACGCACACAGTGTGTTACATCAAATACCACTGGGTAACCAATGTTATTCATGTGGTAAAATGCACGAGGATCAACAATCAAATCGTTATAACCAAAAGCATAACCTCGTTCAGTTAAAATAATTTGATCATTACCTGCATCCACACATTTTTGTGCAGGATGTTTCATATTATCTGGGGCTAAAAATTGACCATGTTTAATGTTAATCACTCGTCCTGTTTTAGCAGATGCTACTAACAAAGATGTTTGCATACATAAATATGCTGGAATTTGAATCACATCACACACTTCGCCAGCTGCTTCAGCTTGGTCGTGAGAGTGAATATCGGTTAAAACAGGGAAACCAAATTGATTTTTAATTTTACCTAACATTTCAACTCCTTTTATTAATCCTGGACCTTGGTAATAATTTAAACTACTGCGATTATCTTTAATGAAAGATGATTTATAAATAATTTTGATTTTTAAACGTTCTTGAACTTCTCTTAATTTCTCAGCGGTTTTCATCATAATAGATTCTTCTTCTATGACACATGGACCTGAAATCAAGAATAACTCTTTACTTCCGCACTCAATATCTCCTACTTTTACTATTTTTTTTGACATGTTGTTTTTGTTTTTATTTATTCACCACTGAGACACAGAGTACACGGAGGTTTTATTGTTTTTATAATCTTCTAAATAAATCTTTAATATAATCCATAGTTGCAATCTCTTTATAGTTATCTCCAAATGCATGGTTCCACATAAATGGTAAATTATAAGATACTTGAGCCATGGCGGTGATTTGTTCTTCT
>JBEIPP010000018.1:0-27541 GCA_040376995.1 Flavobacteriales bacterium | reverse complement strand
TCATATTTTTCCCCAACAGTAAACTACATAGATGAAAATTTTCAATTCAAATTCCAACAATTTCAACAATTAGAATTTAATTTGAACACCTTTGCAAATAATATGACATCGGTTTTAGCATTTTACGCATATATTGTTCTTGCTAATGATTATGACACTTTCTCTAATCTTGGAGGAACTGAATATTTTCAAAAAGCACAAATAATAGTTTCAAATGCACAAAGTGCAGGAGAAACAGGCTGGAAATCATTTGAAAGTAATAAAAATCGATATTGGATAGTAGAAAATGCCTTACAACCAGTTTTCCAGCCAATAAGAGAGTGTATGTATAAATACCACCGATTAGGGCTAGACATCATGAATGAAAAAGCCGATGAAGGAAGAAAAGAAATTATAAAATCTACAGATTTATTAGTAGAAGTTTATCGAAACCGACCAGCATCATTTATTATGGAATTGTTTTTTGATGCTAAAACAGATGAATTGGTAAATATTTTTTCAAAAGCAAATCCAGATGAAAAAGCTAAAATAGTTGAAACTCTTACCACTGTAGACCCAGCCAACTCAAATAAGTATTTTAAAATTCAGGGCAACTAGTCGTTCAAAAAATTAAATTCAATAATTTATTAATTTCTTATTTCCTTTGTTAGTTTTGCGGTCTTATAAACCAAAAAACATGAAGAACTTTTTTTATTTTGTACCTCTATTAACTTTGCCTTTAAGTGGCATAGGTCAAGAAGTTACCAAAGACGATACTGCAAAACTGCAAGCGGAAGTTGATAAACTAAAAGCTGTTGTGGCCGATACAGCTAAACCTTGGAAAATTGGCGGGATAATTTCAGTTAACGGACAACAAGTATCTTTAACAAATTGGTCAGCAGGTGGAAATAATTCTATATCTGTTGCAGGTTTAATAAACGTGTTTGCGAAATACAAAAAAGGAAAAGTAACTTGGGATAATAACTTAGAATTAGGTTATGGTGTTATTAACCAAGGTGACAGTAAAAAATGGTGGAAAAATGATGACAAGATTCAGTTCTCATCAAAATTTGGTCGTGAATTAAAAAAGCACTGGTATGCTACTGCATTAGCAGATTTTAGAACACAATTTGCAAATGGATATAACTATCCTAATGATTCTGTTTACATTTCAAAATTTATGGCTCCAGGATATGCTCTAGCAGCTATTGGTTTTGATTATAAACCAAACGATAAATTCTCTGCATTCATTGCTCCTGTAACAGGAAAATTTACTTTTGTAAATGACGATACTTTAGCAAAATATGGAGCTTTTGGAGTTCAAAAAGAAATTAGAGATCCTAATACATCATTAGTTACTCAAAAATATTTAACTCATAGAGAAGAGTTTGGTGCTTATTTAAAAATGCAATACCAAACTAAAGTAATGGAAAACATTACATTTCAAACTGTTTTAGAATTGTTCTCTAATTATATGAATAATCCAGAAAACGTAGATGTAAATTGGAGTACATTAACAACCTTTAAGGTCAATAAATTCATCTCTGCAACATTAGCCACACAATTAATTTATGATGATGATGTAAATGTTTTGCGAAATGCTGGAGATCAAAAAGGAACTGTTGGACCTGATGTGCAATTTAAACAAGTATTAGGGCTAGGATTTACATACAAATTTTAAAACTTAATCCTAAAATATAAAAAGCGAGATTATACTATCTCGCTTTTTTTGTGCTTAATCAACTTATTTAGCGCTTAGCGTTATATAAGGAATAATCATTTCTTCTAAACTTACACCACCATGCTGAAACGTATTTTTATAATATTGTACATAATGATTAAAGTTATTTGGGTAAGCAAAAAACTTATCCTCGCGGGCAAAAATAAAACGAGAACTCACATTTTGTTTAGGTAAAAAAGCATCTGCTGGATTTTTAATTTCAAATACTTCTTTTGCGTTATAGTCTAAAGCTTTTCCTTGTTTGTAACGTAGGTTCGTATTTACACTCTTATCTCCTACTACTTTTGTTGGTTCTTTTACATGAACCGTTCCATGATCAGTTGTAATAACTAATTTACATTTTTTAGAGGCTATAAATTTCGCCATTTCTAATAATGGAGAATGTTCAAACCACGATAGAGTTAAACTTCTGTAAGCTGCTTCATCATCAGCTAACTCTCTAATCATTTCCGATTCGGTACGAGAATGACTTAACATATCTACAAAATTATATACAATCACATTTAGCTTATTATTCATTAAGTTACTCATGTTTTCAGACAACTTTTTTCCTGCTGCAAAATTGGTAATCTTATTATAACTCATTTTGATATCTTTCCCTAAGCGTTTAATTTGTGCATTTAAGAAATCTTCTTCATGCATATTTTTACCGCCTTCATCTTCATCATTTTTCCACCAATCTGGATGACGTTTTTCCATTTCGCTAGGAAGAAGTCCTGAAAATATAGCGTTACGAGCATATTGAGTAGCTGAAGGAAGAATACTAAAAAACAATTCTTCGTTTTCTACTTTAAAATAATCTTGAATAATAGGTTGAATGATTTTCCATTGATCGTAACGTAAATTATCAATTACCAATAAAAAAGAGCAAGCATTATTATCAAAATTACTAAAAAATTTATTCTTTAGTAAAGTATGACTCATGGTTGGTACATTGGTATTAGAACCATTTACCCAAGACACATAATTTTTTTCAATAAATTTAAAGAATTGCAAATTGGCATCAGCCTTTTGCATCTTTAAAACTTCTAGCATTCCTTTATCTTGGTTTTTATCAATCTCTAATTCCCAATACACAATTTTTTTAAATACCTCCTGCCACTCTTGCCAATTCAAATTATCAGACAAAGTCATACCAATTTGACCAAATTCTTTACGATACTCTGTATTTGTTTTTTCGGAAACTAAACGTTTGTTATCTAATGCTTTTTTAAGTGATAATAAAATTTGATTGGGATTTACAGGTTTAATTAAGTAATCAGCAATCTTGCTACCAATCGCATCTTCCATAATATATTCCTCTTCGCTTTTGGTAATCATAATCACAGGCAAATCAGACTTTACTTGCTTGATTTTAGTTAAAGCTTCTAAGCCAGAAATACCTGGCATATTTTCATCTAATAATACTGCTGATAAGTTGTTATTTTCTTTAACGATATCAATCGCTTCATCGCCACTTAAGGCAGTTATGATTTCGTAGCCTTTACTATTTAAAAATAAGATATGTGGTTTTAATAAATCTATTTCATCATCGGCCCAAAGGATGTATATTTTTTTCATAAAGAGTATTTTAAATTAGAGACGATTGATCTCTTTTTTTATTGTTCAAATTAACGTTTGTTAAGAATTAATAACAGCCAAAGCATTGCAGGCAAATAAACCAGCTGTTTCGGTTCTTAATCGACTGTTACCTAAATCCACTGGTAAATAAGCTGAAGATAAAGCCAAAGCAATTTCATCTTTGGTAAAATCTCCTTCAGGGCCAATTAACACCGTAAATAATTTGTTAGTGTTAATGTATTGTTTGATGTGTTGCTTCGATTCTTTTTCGCAGTGTGCGATCAATTTCACGTCAGAGTTATCTTTCTTAATAAATTCTTTAAAATCTATTAAGGAATTTAATTTTGGAATAAAGGCTTGATGACTTTGCTTTACAGCTGCTTCTGCTACCTTTTTTAAACGGTCATCTTTTATTACAGTTCTCTCAGAGTTTTTACATTTAATAAAAGATATTTCGTCAATGCCAATTTCCACCGCTTTCTCCACAAACCACTCTATACGTTCAATGTTTTTTGTAGGAGCAATGGCAATGTGTAATTTATAGTTACGAGTTTGTGTTACTATTTCTTTTTCGGTTAAGGATACCGCACATTGTTTAGCATGAGCCGCTTCAATTTTTCCAATCGCCCGTGTTCCATTACCATCAATTACTTGAATGATATCTCCTACTTTATGACGCAATACTTTTACACAATGCAGAGATTCATCTTCATTTAAAATAGCAACATTATTTTGTATAATTCCGAAAAACGTGTTCATAAGGTATATATATAGAGTTCAAAGGTAAGTATTATTGATTATGAATTTTATACGAATATACGAATCCTAGTAAACACAGATTCGTATATTCGTAGTGATTCGTAATTATCATCGTATATTCGTACTTCATTCGTATTCATATATTTTTTATTCTTACTTTATAATTGAATTACCTAGCTCATAGTTACTTATCCTATCAAAAAACCGATTTAATTATTGGGAACTTCATTGCTGATTCTATAAGAGGAAACCAGTTTGAAGGGTTATCGGATGGTATTATCGAAGGCATTCGCTTACATCGCAAAATAGATACGTTTACCGATGCGCATCCTATTTATTTAACCAGCAAGCACCGTTTTAGTAAAGATTTTGATAAGTATAGTGGTGTGTTAATGGATATTATATATGACCATTACTTGGCTAAGAATTTTGAGCAGTATTCTCCCTTATCCTTGCAACAACATGCGGATGGTATTTATGAGATTCTAAAAATCAATCATGATTTCTTGCCCGAACACGCCAAACGTTTTTATGATTATATGACCCAAAGAAACATCCTTTTCCACTACTCAAGCCTAAATGGTATTGAAACGGTTCTAACCCATTTAAGTAGTAGAATTAGGAATAGATTTGAATTACAATTAGCCATCCCCACTTTAGAAGCTAATTATCAGGAAATTGAAGAGGAATTCACCATCTTTTTTGATGATTTACAGGCATTTTGTAAAGAACAGCCCGAATTAAACAGTTAATAAACTATTCGAGATTTATATTGTTGAATTTATTACTTTTGCACCTGAATTTTTGAAAAATAAAACGAAATGATTACAACCGATTTAGCGATTATAGGAGCGGGCCCAGTAGGCTTATTTGCCATTTTTGAAGCAGGATTATTAAAAATGCGTTGTCACTTAATTGATTACTTACCTCAAGCTGGTGGACAATTATCTGAAATATACCCAAAAAAACCAATTTACGATATACCAGGTTACCCTAGTGTATTAGCGCAAGAATTAGTTGATAATTTACTAAAACAAGCCGAACCTTTTAATCCTAGCTATACCTTTGGCGAACGTATTGAAACGCTAGAAAAACGTGGCGAAAGAGATTTTTTACTGAAAACTAACATGGGCACCGAAATTCAAGCTAAGGTAGTTGTAATTGCTGGTGGTTTAGGTTGTTTTGAACCTCGTAAACCAGAAGTGGCTGGCTTAACGCAATTTGAAAACGGAAAAGGAATCAATTACATGATTTTAGATCCTGAGAAATACCGCGGACAAAAAATGGTTATTGCTGGTGGTGGAGATAGCGCTTTAGATTGGGCAATTTACTTAAGCGAAGTATGTTCTGAATTAACATTAGTTCACCGCAGCGAATCGTTTAGAGGTGCGCCAGATAGCGTTAACAAAGTGATGAAGTTAGCAGAAGAAGGAAAAATCAATCTTTTATTAAATACAAATTTAACGAGTATTGCTGGTACTGATAAATTAGAATCCGTATCGATGATTAATGCTAAAACACAAGAAACTCAAACCATTGCAACAGATCATTTAATTCCTTTATTTGGCTTAAGCCCTAAATTAGGGCCAATTGAAAACTTTGGCTTAAACATCGACAAGAGTGCTATTGAAGTAAACACCGACGACTATTCAACAAATATTGAAGGAGTTTACGCTATTGGCGATATCAATACTTACAAAAACAAATTGAAGTTGATTTTATGTGGTTTTCACGAAGCCGCTTTAATGAGCCACAGTGCTTATAAATACATGAACCCAGGTGTTAAGTATACTATGAAGTATACAACCGTTCAAGGGGTTAATGAGTTTTAAAGTATAGAATCCAAATTCTAAAAAAAAAAATCTCCTCAATTAGAGGAGATTTTTTATTTTTGTACCATTATGACAGACATTAACATCAACTTACAAAATCCAGATAATACAATTACCACTTTAGTTGCCCCTACTGATATGGGTTTAAGTTTAATGGAATTTTTAAAAGGAAACGATTATGATATTTTAGCTACTTGTGGCGGTATGGCATTATGCGCTACTTGCCATGTTGAAGTTATAAGTGGATTTGATAAGCTAAATCCAATATCGGATGATGAATGGGCGATGTTAGATACCTTACCTAATATTACGGATACATCTCGCTTAGGTTGCCAATTGAAACTGGATGATAGTATGAATGACATTACCGTGAAAATTATGGGTGACGGAAATTAAATCCTTTTTGCTCCTTCACTAATATTCTGACTTTGTAAATAACAAGCAAACACTGAGCGATACGTGAAATGTAATATTAGATGATAGCTACTTTTTTTACCACACCAACAGAATTTAGAAAGTGGCTTGAGAAAAACCATCAAAAAGAAACCGAACTTATTGTTGGTTTTTATAAAGTGGGCAGCGGTAAACCTTCTATTACTTGGTCGCAATCAGTTGACCAAGCCCTTTGCTTTGGATGGATAGATGGTGTGAGAAGATCGATTGATAATGAAAGTTACAGCATTAGATTTACACCCTGACGAACTAATAGTATTTGGAGTTTCATCAACATTAAAAAGGTAGAAGAACTTACCAAAGCTGGATTAATGAAACCAGAAGGATTAAAGGCTTTTAGTTATAAAACAGATGCCAAATCTGAAATTTATTCTCACGAGAAAAAACCATCAGAACTTGATTTGCAATATGAAACACAATTTAAGCAACATCAAAACGCTTGGCAATTTTTTAATAAACAAGCGCCATCCTACAAAAAGGTAATGATTCATTGGATTATGAGTGCAAAACAAGAAAAAACAAGACAAGCTCGCTTAGAAAAAACAATACGCGAAAGCGAACTTCAAAAACGAGTTCTTTAATCGATGTGTTCTTTTATTTATCTGCCAAAGGCATTTAAAAAAGCTGTTTTATAGGTAGCAGACAATTCAATTTCCGAGTTATCGGTTAGTGTTACAATGCCTCCTTTATTATAGGATTTTACACAGGTAAGATTAATAATGTGCGACTTGTGAATTCTAATAAAAGGATGGTCTAACAACTCATCAAAATGTTTTAAAAAACGACAGACCATTTTTTTAGTGCCGTTATTAAAATAAATATCTGTAAAGTTGCCATTTCCCTTTAATCGAATGATATCCTGTATTTTAGCCACCTCAAAACCTTCTAATGTAGGCAAAATAATTTGCTGTGCTTCGGGCTTGGTATTTCGATGATTTTCAACAATAATATGATTGCGATTTAATAATTCTTTATTTTGCAATTGTTGTTGCACTTTATTAACCGCAAGTATCAACTCTTCGATACTTACTGGTTTTAATAGATAATATGCCGCACTTTGGTTTAATGCTTTTAACGAATATTCAGAAAAAGCAGTCACAAAAATAGTTTCAAAATATAAGTCCTTACAGCCTTCTAATACATCAAAAGCATTACCAAACGGCATTTCCACATCCAAAAAAACCAACTGGGGTTTAATTTCATTGATCAAAGCTATGCCTTCTTTGCTATTATGCGCTTCGCCCACAATTTCAACTTGCGGGCAATATTTTTGGATATAACTTTTCAACGCCTCTCTTGCTGCAAGCTCATCCTCCACTATCACACTTTTTATTTTATGTAACTGCATAGCTATTCTTTATTTAAATAAGGCATTTTTAAAACAACTGTTGTACCAGAGTGATTGGGTTTATTAAAAATAGAAGAAGAAATCGTCATTTTATATAAATCATTCAATAATTCTATCCGCTCATTCATATTTTTAACTCCAATAGATTGATGTACTCTTTGATTTTGAGTTTTAAGTGCTTTGCTTTTTTCAACCCCTATTCCATCATCGTCAATAGTAATTTCGATATAAGACGCTTTATTTTTAATACTTAAAACCAACAACCCTTTAGTTTCTTTATATCTTAATCCATGCCAAATAGCATTTTCTAAATGAGGCTGAATTAACATATTAGGTACTAAAACCGAATCTGTATCAATGGTTTCATCTACATGAATCGTAAAATCAAATTGATCACCAAAACGTAAGTGTTCTAATTCTAAATATTTTTGTAGCTGTTCAATTTCTTTTTGAAGTGGAATGAAGTCTTTACTAGAACTTTCCATCATATTTCGCATCAGCGACGAATAAGAAGTTAAGTATTTATTTGCCTCCATCTCTTTGTTTTGAGCAATAAACTGATTTACACTATTTAAACTATTAAATATAAAATGAGGGTTCATCTCACGACGCAACGATTGAAGTGATATTTTTTTATTTTTAGTTTTCACGGTAAAAGAATAACGAACAATCACAAAAACCAACATAATTAAGATAATCAATGCAACAATTAAAAAATAGTTAAATGTGTTTTTCTTTGATATTAGTTCCTCTTGCAAGGCTTTTTCTTTTTCGAGTTGTTTAATTTTTTGATCAGTTTCTTCAAATAATTTCTTATCAATTAATGTAGAATCTGATTTAATCAACGATTCAAGTTTTTGCAAAAATACTTCATAAAGTTGCAATGTTTTTTCTGCATCATGCTTAGTTTGATAGTAGGAAATTAATTGAATTAAACTGTTTTTGGCTTCAATGGTTTTGCCTTTAGTTAGCGCTAAATTATAAGCATCCTGAATTAATTGTAGAGCTTTATCATCTTCGTTGTTTAATATTAAAAGTTTTGCTAAACCCTGGCGTTGCTTAATTTGTGCATTCACATCATTAAGACTATCCACATTATTTAATATATCCTGTTTGATAGAAATTGCTTGACTTAAATTATTAGTATTAGCATAAATATCAGCTATTTCATTTTTTATCACATTTTTTTCGGTTGCATTATTGGAAACTTCACCTAAAGCATTATTGTAGTTTTCTATCGCCAATTCAGAGTTATTTTGCTTGATATTGACTTCTGCTAATTGCTTATATGCATCAATAATTTCTTCTTTATCCTTTGGATTTGATTCTTTTTTAAGAGACGAAATTTTTTGATTAATAGAATTTGATTGTTGCTTAGGATTATTAAAGTTTTTTAAACGAGTGACATCGTTATTGTTAATGCTTGAATTAGTAACTTCAACAGAGTTTTTTGAAGCATAATCATAACTTTGAATAGCATCCTGCGTTTTGTTTTGTGCCTCTTGTATTTTAGCCAAAGTTCTTAAAGCTATTGATAAATCCTTTTTTGAATTATTTTTTTTGTACAATTCAACTGCCTTATTTTGATATTCTTCTGCTTTGATTAATTCATTATTTTTTACCAATTCCTGAGCTAAATCTTCGTACTTAGCTGCAATCGTTAATTCATTATCCCCTTTTTTTAATCCACTTTCGATGGAACTTGATTTTACTTTGAGTTTAGATTTTTTACCGTCTTCGTATGTTTGAGCAATAGCAGATTGATTGATGTGTAAAAGACATAAACATATCAATGTTGAAGCAAGAACTCCTCTCGAAAATATCCTAAATATGATTGGCTGTTTTTTCACAAAGTAAAATAACTCAAATTAATTTGTTTTCACAATTCATTTCACCTAGTGAAAAGCATATTACACCAAGTGGTTGATTTTAAGCTTGTGATAGGCTATAATTTTGTCTTAAACTTTAAAACATACAAAATGAAATCCTTTAAACTCTTTTCCCTTATTAGCTTCAGTGCCATTTTGGTATTGCTAGCATTAACAACTAAAACACTCATAGGTCAACCATCAGCCAACAATATGCCGCCAAAACTCATTACCGTGACAGGAAGTGCCGAAATGAGTATTGAACCCGACCAAGTAGAGTTAACCATTACCGTTTATACCGATAGAAATAGTTTTGACAAACATGAGAAAGAACTGATTGAAATTTGTAAAAAACATGGTATTCAAGATTCGGAACTGACATTTAAAAACAATTTAGGTTATAACGATTGGTATCACTGGTATTGGTGGTGGTATTACCGTAATTCAAGTGCTGTATCTCAGACTTATAAACTTAAAATTAATTCGAAAATTAACTTTTTGGATTTTGTAAAAGACTTAAATAAAACTTGGGTTCAAAATATAGCCATTTCTGCTACAACCAATAAGGATATGCAGGTTTACCGTAAAGAAGTGAAAAAAGAAGCTATGAGAATGGCAAAGGAAAAAGCTACTTATTTATTAGAAGCTATTGACGAAAAAATTGGCTCCGTAGTATCTATTGATGAAGTAAATGCTGATAAAAATGAAAAAACAAATGGTGGCCGACCATATCCACACTATTGGTATTGGGACAATCCGTATTACAATAATGGAGGTAATAATTCGGTGAGTAATTCTAGTATGAGTTCCAATTCTGTCATGAACTCTAGTAACGTAAATACTGGCGGCGGAAATAATGAAAACAATGGCCTGGATGGATTATCAAAAATAAAATTACGCTACGAGGTAAAGGCTGTATTTGAAATTAAATAATTTTTTTGCCTCATTTATGGAATAATCTCCTTTATGTTCTCCTAATAAAAAATAAACATCCCTATCAATTTAAATAAATCTCAAAAACAATCGTTATGAAAACTCTAATCTTAATCGGTGCAATGGCTTTAACAAGCTTAGCTGCAAATGCAAATTCTAGTTCATTAAATTCTGTAAAATCTTATTTGGGATTAAACAAGGTTATACTTCCTCCTGATGGAGCATCTAAAATACAAGTAGCCTTGTTATTTGATACGTCAAATAGTATGGATGGTTTAATTGATCAAGCAAAATCAAGGCTTTGGGATATAGTTAATACATTAACAACCTTAAAATATGAAGGCAAAACACCTGTTATTGAAATTGCCTTGTATGAATACGGAAACGACGGCTTACCAGTTGTAAACAATTATATCAGACAAGTTACTCCTTTAACAACCGACTTAGACTTAATTTCGGAAAAATTATTTGCTTTAAAAACTAATGGAGGAAGTGAATATTGCGGATCTGTTATTCAAACATCGGTTAAAGAATTAAAATGGGACGATGGTATTAATACCATGAAGTTAGTTTATATAGCAGGTAACGAAGGATTTGATCAAGGCGGTGTACATTATAAAGAAGCTATTAGCCGCGCCTTAAAAAACAATATATATATCAACACTATTTTTTGTGGTAATAAACAAGAAGGTATTTCTTTACTTTGGCAAGATGGAGCTACAAAAGGACAAGGCAAATATTTTAATATCGATTCTGATAAGAAAGTAGAATATATTCAAACTCCTTACGATACTCAAATTAATGCTTGCAACGAAAAATTAAACAAAACCTATATTGGTTATGGTAAACAAGGTCACTCAAAAAAACAAAGCCAAATAAAAGAAGATGCTAATGCAAGTAGTATTTCACAAGCAAATGCTACCGAAAGAGTAGTCACAAAAAGTAAAGCTGTTTATAAAAACTCAAGTTGGGACTTAGTAGATAATATAAAAGACAATGAAAATAATTTAGATAAAATTCAAACCGAAGATTTACCAGCTGAGTATAAAGGGAAAAGCAAAGAAGAAATCAAAAAAATAGTTTTAGAAAAATCGAAAGAAAGAGAAACGATTCAAAAAGAAATTGGTGATTTAGCAATTAAACGTCAAAAATATATTACAGAAAAATCAAAACAAAGTAGTAAACAAGATGATTTAGGTTCTGCTATCAAAACATCTATCATTTCATTTGCAAATGCAAAAGGTTATAAAGTAGAAGAATAAAAAAACAAAAGTATATTCATTAAAAAAGGCTGCTAATTAACTTAGCAGCCTTTTTTTTGTAGGAAGTAAGTCTTATCCTAATAATTCTTTTACTATTTGAGACACTAATTTACCATCAGCTCTACCAGCAATTACTTTATTAGCAGCTCCCATTACTTTACCCATGTCAGCTGCCGATGAAGCACCTGATTCGGTAATAGCATTTTTTACAATCGCTTTAATTTCATCTTCAGACAATTGTTTTGGCAAGTACTCTTCCATTACTAATGCTTGCGCAATTTCATCTGCTGCTAAATCTGCACGGTTTTGTTGAGTATATATTTCAGCGGTTTCTTTACGCTTTTTGTATTCTCTTTGAATGGCTTTTAAAGCACTTTCTTCTGTTAATCCTTCAGGAGAAGTTTTTAATAATAATATAACTGATTTTATTGCTCTAACAGCTTCTAATCGTTTTGCATCTTTTGCTAACATGGATGCTTTTACATCTGCATTAATTTTTTCTTCGATTCCCATAATATGATTTAATATTTTAACAAAAGTAATAAAGTTTTCCGCTAAATAATTACGAAATACATACGAATATACGAATCTAAAATACTTAATTATAAAAATCTTTTCGATAAATTAAGTATTCGTATATTCGTAATAAATTCGTAATTATTATGCAATGTACCTGGCCAGCTAACGATGAGCAAATGCTTCACTATCATGACACTGAATGGGGAACACCCGTGCATGATGATAAAAAACACTTTGAATTTATAGTGTTAGATTCATTTCAGGCTGGATTGAGTTGGAAAACGATTTTACATCGTCGCAAAAATTTTAAAAAAGCCTTTGCTAATTTTGATGTAAAAAAAGTAGCTAAATTTGATGAAGCAAAGGCTTTAGACTTGATGCAAAATGAAGGGATTATTCGTAACAAATTAAAGATTACTGGTACTATTAAAAATGCCAAAGCCTTCATTGAAATTCAAAAAGAATATGGTTCGTTTGACACATACATCTGGCAGTTTACCGATTATAAAACGATTGTGACCAAAGTCAAACAATCATCAGATACAAGAGCTACTAGTCCCGAATCGGATGCAATGAGCAAAGCCCTAAAAAAACGAGGCTTTACATTTGTTGGCTCTACCATTTGCTATGCCTATATGCAAGCTGCCGGTATGGTAAACGACCATTTAATAACGTGTTCGAGATATAAAGAAGTGATGAAATAAAATTACATTTACACATGATTTTAAAAAACATAATTACCGAAATAGAAAAATTTGCTCCCCTAGCCTATCAAGAATCTTACGATAATTGCGGTTTATTAACTGGAAACAAAGAACAAGAAGTTACAGGTGCTATACTTTGTTTAGATTGCACAGAAGCTGTTGTTGAGGAAGCGATTCGAAAAAAATGCAACTTAATTATTGCCCATCATCCCATTATTTTTGGAGGATTAAAAAAGTTGAATGGAAATACTTATGTGGAAAGAACAGTTATTAATGCTATTCAAAATAACATTGCTATTTATGCTTGTCACACTAATTTAGATAATGTTAAATTAGGTGTAAACAAAAAAATCGCTAATAAATTAGGCTTGATTAATACACAAATATTAGCACCTAAAAAATCACTGTTAAAAAAATTAGTCACGTTTGTTCCAACAACTCATCTTGCTAAGCTGCAAGACAGTTTATTTAGTGCAGGTGCAGGAAATATAGGCAATTATGACAGTTGTAGTTTTGTTTTAGAAGGAACTGGAAGTTTTAGAGGAAATGAAAATTCAAATCCGTTTATTGGAGAAAAAGGTAAATTGAGTTTAGAGAAAGAAACTCGTTTAGAGGTAATTTTTGAAACCATAAACGAATCTCAAATTATTTCTGCGCTTAAACAAAACCATCCTTATGAAGAAGTTGCGTACGATGTTTACCAACTAGAAAATACCTACCAAAATATTGGCTCAGGTATGGTGGGCGAATTAGAAAAACCAATCTCAGAAATTGAATTTTTGGAGCGTTTAAAGTCAGTTTTTATGTTAAAACTTATCAAACATACACCGTTATTAAATAAATCTATAAAAAAAGTAGCGCTGTCTGGCGGTAGTGGAAGTTTTTTTTTAAAAAACGCAATAAACTCAAAATCAAATATTTACATTAGTTCAGACTTTAAATACCATGAATTTTTTGATGCAGAAAATAAGATTTTGATAGCTGATATTGGTCATTATGAAAGTGAGCAATTTACACCCGAAATTTTTTATGAGATTATATCAAATAAATTTCCTACTTTCGTAAACTATTTAACGGAAACAAACACTAACCCAGTTAATTATTTTTAAACTATGTGCGCTAAAATCAAAGAAAAAATTGATGCATCTATCGAAGGAAAACTTCGTGCTTTATATGAATTACAAATTATCGATTCTAAAATTGACCGTATCCGTACGGTTCGTGGTGAGTTACCTCTTGAAGTTCAAGATTTAGAAGATAGCGTTGCTGGTTTAGAAACTCGTGTAAATAATTTATCTCAAGAGTTAAAAGAATTAGAAGAACAAGTTGCGGAAAAAACTCAATCAATTAAAGACTTTAAAGCCAACATCAAAAAATACGAAGCTCAGCAAGGAAAAGTAAGGAACAATCGTGAATACGATGCTATTACTAAGGAAATTGAGTTTCAAAATTTAGAAATTCAATTAGCTGAAAAACGTTTAAAAGAATATAAATTCGCCATCGAATCTAAATCAGAGATTGTTGAAAAATCTCAACATGATTTCTCTGAGCGTCAAAAAGATTTGAAATTAAAAAAATCTGAATTAGATGAAATCATTTCAGAAACAGAGAAAGACGAAAAAGATTTAATGAAAGCTTCTGAAAAAGCTTGCGAAGGAATTGAAGATCGTTTAATTAATGCTTACAGAAGAGTTCGTGCTAATACTCGTAATGGATTGGCTGTTGTTCCAGTTGAGCGTGATGCTTGCGGTGGATGTTTTAACAAAATCCCACCACAAAAACAATTAGATATCAGAATGAATAAAAAAATATTAGTTTGCGAACACTGTGGTCGTATCATGGTTGATCCAAATTTAATTGCATCTGAAGCTTAGAAAACATTAACTTACAAAGCTTATTTAAAAACCGATACATAAAATGTATCGGGTTTCTATATTGAAATGATATAAAGATTTTTTAATCAAAAAAATCAACTAAATAATATCAATTAATAATTTAAGTTTTATTATCAATTATTGAAAGTAAAAACAGAATTTAAAAAGTAATTTGTAACTTTATTATGTAATTCTAAAAAGCTACTAGCATGCTATCACATCAAAAAATAATATTATTTATCTTTTTTTTTATTCTTGTATTTAGAATGAACTCTCAGTCTGTTGGAGGAATTGCATCAGGAGCAAATGCATATTGCGACACCTTTAATACTGGTTTTATATCTATAACTAGTTATACTGGTAATGTTACTACTTGGCAATACTCTACTGACGGAGGAGCTACCTGGACAAATAATGGTAACGCTTTTAGTAGCCAGAGCTACTATAATTTAAAACAAACCACCTGTTATAGAGCTGTTGTGAAAAATGGTGCTTTTCCTTCCGATATATCTTCTATTGCTTGCATCAGTGTTTATCTTCCTTCTAAAGGAGGAACAATTTTAGGAGGAGGTTCGTTCTGTGGAAGTACTGGTGCAGGCACCTTAAATTTAATAGGTAGTACTGGCAATATTTTAAAATGGCAAAGCTCTACAAATTCAGGAACTACTTGGTTAGATATACCTAACGCCACAACCTCATTAGCTTATTCAAACATTACACAAAATACTATATTCAGAGCTATTGTTCAAAATAGCCCTTTTTGTTTAATTGATACATCATCTTTAGCTAGCTTTACTGTAAAACCCTTAACAGTAAAAGGCACCTTAAATTCTGTTTCATCTAATACCGTTTGTTATTTTACTAATACAAAAACATTAACTTTAAATGGTAATGTGGGCAATGTTTTGAGTTGGCTTTCATCAACAAACAATGGTATAAGTTGGAATACCATAAGTAATACAACAAATACCTTAGTAACATCAGGATTAACACAAACAACTTTATTCAAAGCCGTTGTTCAAAGCACTGGCTGTTCTATTGATAGTACTGCTTCATTAAAAATAACAGTTCTTTCTCAAAACCCTGTAAATGCAGGTACGGATACAATTATTAATATTGGACAATCTGTAACATTAAATGGTTCGGGAACAGGAACGCCATTATGGTTACCATTATCTTCAGGATTAACTAATAATGGAATTTTAAATCCTACTGCTACACCAACTATCACAACTAATTATATATTAACCATAACAGATGGTAATTCCTGCGTAAGTTCAGACTCTCTATTAATAACAGTTTTACCAATTGTATTTGACGGAAAAATTTCTAATGTATTTACACCTAATGGAGATGGTATAAATGACTCTTTTTATATAGAAAACATTAGTTATTATCCTGATAACGAAGTAAGTATTTATAATATATATGGGCTTACTGTATTCAGTCAAAAAGGTTATAAAAATGATTGGCAAGGAACATATAACAATGCTACTTTACCAGATGGCACTTATTTTTATATAATCAAAATAGGGAAATCTGGAGATGTTTTTAAAGGATCTTTAGATATTTTAAGGAACAAGTAACAGAGTTATGAAAAGAGTAGTTATAATAATAGTGTTTGTTTTAGTAATAGGCGTTTTAAAAGCTCAACAAGTTGCTATGTTTAATCACTATTTTTATAAACCAATGGTTTACAATCCAGCATTAACTGGAATAAATGAAGCTCCTCATTTAATGTTAATTAACCATACTCAATGGTCAGGTTTTAAAGGCGGACCACAATACAACTTATTAACTTTTGACGGAAATATCATTAATAAAAACACAGGTCTTGGCGTAATAATTAGTAGTGATAGAAAAGGAGTGAATAGCCGTATTGGAGGAAATATTTCATATTCGTACAAAATTCGTTTTAAAGAAAAAATATTTTTACAATTAGGCCTATCAGTAGGTGTCATAAATCAATCTATAGATTATTCAAAAGCAATTCTTGAAAACCCTAATGACCCTTCTCTTTTTATAAATTCACAAAACAAAACAACATTTGATGCAAATGCTGGACTAGCGTTTGTGGCAAAAGGTCTTGAAATAGGTTTTGCTGCCCCTCAAATTGCTAACAACAAAATCAGTTATGTTTCATATAATAATTCTAGAACTTTTTATACTCAAAGTCGACATTATATGGGTTCATTAAAATATAAGTTTACTTTACCTAAAAAGAATAATATTTCGATATCACCTCAAATGCTAACACGTTATTTACCAAGTGCACCAATACAATATGATGCTAGTTTAAATTTTGACTGGCAGGATAAATATTGGATAGGAGCAACTTACAAAAACGATTACGCTATTGGATTAAATCTTGGAGTAACCTTATTTAAAAAACTTTCTATTGGTTATAACTATGATTACATTATAGGAAATATAAATAAATATTTAGGATTAAGCCATGAAATTATGCTTAGTTTTAAATTTAATAAAAAGAAAAGTAGGACAGAGGTAGAAAAAGAAAATGCCGAATTAGAAAAATTAAGATCTCAAGATTTAAATAAAATTTTAATTGAAAAGCTGCTCAAAAAAATTGAAATGGTTTTGGATAAAGATAATCCAACACCTCAAGAAATACAAGCGTTAATGGAAGAAATTTCTTCTTTCTTTGATGATGAATCAACTGACCCTAATCAACAAATACTTAAAAAATATTATCAATCATTAAAAAATCAAGCTCAGGGAGAATTAAATGTATTAGTAAAAGGAAAAATCATTTTAAGTGATAACTCCTCTAATCCAGATTATTCAGATATTACAATCACAGTAATTGATTTAAGTACTAAAAAAATAATAATTACTTATAGTCCATCTAAATATGGTAAGTATTTTATAATGCTAAAACCTGCAAATAAATATCAGATAACTTTTGAAAAAGAAGGTTATAAAACTTACAGTAAACCATTTACATTATCTGGAACACCAGAGTCCTATGAAATGAGTCAAGAAATTATACTAGAAAAATAAATTTTAATGGTACTTTAGTAATTAAATATTTTAAATATAAAAGAATGGGGAAACCTTTTAATCATCTTTATCGTAAAACAAGTAAGTAACTTGTATTTATTTGAGTAAATTTAAAAAAAATACTATGCAGAAATTCTACTTTTCAAAAATAAATAAAACATTTACGGCTAGAAAAAAGTATTTGGTTATAGTTTTATTTTTTTTATGTTCACCTCTACTTGTTTTTTCGACACATATTGTTGGTGGTTCTCTAACTTATGTATATAATGGTGGTTCTAATTACACTATAACTTTAAAATTATATAGAGATTGTGGTCCAGGTACAGTAGGAATACCTGCCAGTGTAACAATTCAAATAACAGATATTAATGGAAATCCTTTTACTCCCTCAAAAAATGTTACTATTAATTTAACATCAGTATCTAATATCGCACCCGTTTTTGATCCTTGTGCTATACCTCCAAATCCAACACCTTGTGTACAAGAAGCTATATATACAACAAATGTAACTAACCTTCCTCCAAACCCTGGAGGATATCATATGTATTTTCAAATTTGCTGCAGAAATGGAAGTATTTTAAATATTACAAACCCTGGTTCAGCTGGAGAAACTTTCTATGCAAATATCCCTGGCATGACACTTACTAATGTTTGGAATGAAAATTTCACACTTCCAAATAATACAACAACAGATAACGGAGCCACCTCTTGGAATTCTATAATAAATGGAACAGCACCTACTTCATTTGGTGTAAATACGAATTTATTTCAAGTTGTCGGTGCAAATAATGCAGGAATGATTTGGACTTCTCAAGTTGTGGATATTTCATCCTGCCCTTCAACAAATTTAAGTGTAAATTTATCTGAAACAGGAACGATGGATGCCAATGATTCGATCCTAGTATATTATCGATTAAATGGAGGTTCGCTTATTCCTTTTCCTGTAAACGGATTCAGAGCAGATGACTTTACAAGTACTACTGCAACTGCCAATAATCTTGTTGGAAGCACCATACAAATAGTTATACGAACTCGATTTGATGGAAACTCACCTAATAGTGAAATTTACAGTTTTGATAATATCATTATATCTTGTGTTGCAAATGATTTTAAAACAAATAGCAATCCTGTTTTTGATTTATTTCCTCCACTATTTATTTGTGTCAATAAACCATTCACATTTGACCACTCTGCTACAGATGCTAATGGAGATTCATTAGTATATTCCTTGTATCAACCTTATAATAGTGTTGCTCCAACATTTCCTGGGGGTGTGGCAACTTTCCCACCAGTTACTTATGTTGGTGGATATAATGCATTAAACCCATTGGGAGCAGGTCCATTTAGTGTAAACTCATCAACTGGATTATTATCAGGAACTCCAAATACGTTAGGACAATTTGTTGTTGGTGTAAAAGTTAGGGAATTTAGAAATGGAGTTTATATTGGAGAAACCATTCGAGATTTTCAATTTAACGTTGTAAATTGTCCAGAACCTCCTCCATCTTTAGCTGTTCCCAATGCGACTATAAATACTGGCTGTATTGCCAAACCTGTTGCTACAGGCATAACTTCTGTTTCAGCAACATGGAAATCTATTTTTCCTGGAGCCCCAGGTGCCTATAATAATTATTTAGCCTGTACATCAGGCTGCCTAAGTAATACTGTTAATCCTATTGGCACCCCACCTGCTTTTATAGATTTTGTTGTTTGTGGAATAGCAACATCTTGTTCAGGAGCAGCAATTTGCGACACCTTTAGAGTTTATTTTAATCCAACATTAGCAGTCAACATTTTTCCATCTAATCCTACTCTATGTTTCGGTCAAACATCAACAACTTTAACTGCAATTGGAACTGGAGGCACTCCTCCATACACTTATTTATGGAATAATGTAAATCCATCTCAAACTATTAATGTTGGTTTAGGAACATATAACATTCAGTTATCAGATGCATCTGGATGTGCGCCAGTTTATAATTCAGTAGCTGTAACTGCTTTCTCTCTTACAATAAATGCTAATGCAGGACCAAATCAAACAAAATGTATACAAAGCCCATTAGCTACCTTAAACGGAAGCATAACTGGTGCTACTGGTGGAATTTGGTCTGGAGGCTCAGGAACTTTTTCTCCAAATAATACAACCTTATCTAGTTTAACTTACTCTCCCTCTGCTGCAGAAATAGCAGGTGGATTTGTAAATTTAATTTTAACTACTACTGGAAATGGATCATGTCCTTCAAAAACGGATACCGTAAGATTATCATATCTTCCATTTACAGGAATTGCCACACCAAGTGTAACAAACGTTAGTTGTTTTGGTGGAAGTAATGGGACAGCCAACATTAATTTAAGCGGAGGTATTAGTCCATATTCTTATTTATGGAATACCGTCCCAACAAGAACAACATCATCAATTAGTAATTTACCTATAGGCACCTACTCTGTTACGATAAAAGATAGCATAGGATGTACCTTTCAGACTGCGGTTACAATAAATCAGCCCCCTATTTTAGCAACTAGTGCTTCTGTGGATAATGTTAAATGTTTTGGTGCCTCAACTGGCTCTATTACATTAAGTGCATCAGGTGGAACTATACCTTACACATATTCGTGGTCTCCTGGAGGTCAAACAACATCATCTATAACAGCATTATCTTCGGGAAGTTATACAGGCGAAATTACAGACGCCAATGGATGTACTAATATTTCAAGTTACACAATAACACAACCCACACCAATAACCTATACTTTATCTCCTACCAACGTTTCTTGTTTTAATGGATTCGATGGTGCTGTAAACACAACAGTTTCAGGAGGTACATCTCCTTATATTTTTCAATGGCTTCCTGGAGGTTCAACTTCTCAAAATGCAACAGGTTTAACTGCTGGCAATTACAGCCTAACAATTACCGATAATTTTAATTGTAGTGTAACTACAACTGTTGCAATAACTCAACCAAATCTATTAGTAGCAACAACTAACATTACCAATGAAACATGTAATTATTTAAATAACGGTTCTGCTACTGTTATTCCAACTGGAGGAACAGCACCCTATTCATATTTATGGCAATCAGGAGGGCAAACGACAGCATCTATAACTAACCGTTCTAGTGGAACATACACTGTAACTGTAACTGACAGTAAAGGATGCCCAGCAACCGCTGTAGTTACAATAAATGAACCAACTCCTTTAGCGGTAAGTTTTGTTAATCAAATAAATGTAAGCTGTTTTGGAGAAAACACTGGATCTATTGGAGCTTCACCATCAGGTGGAACTCCGAACTATACATATTCATGGACGCCTGGCGGAGCAACAACAAATAATCTAATTAATATATCAGCTGGAACTTATACAGTATCTATTAAAGATATTAATAACTGTTTAGTTCAAAATACTATTACTATATCTCAACCAACAGCACCCTTAGTAGTTTCCTTATCCTCTTCATCAATTACTTGTAATGGTGGAACAAATGGATCTGTTACTTCAATTGCATTTGGTGGAACACCAACATATAGTTATAACATGGTGCCTGGTTTTTTTACTACTTCTACAGTTCCTAACTTAAGTTCAGGAACATATACTGTTACTGCTACTGATTTAAATGGATGCTCTGCAACGAATACTGTTTTTGTAAATCAACCAGCTCCTATTTTACCTATTACCACTAGCACTAATTCCACATGTGGAAATGCTAACGGTATAGGATCTGTTTCAGTAACAGGAGGAGTTGCACCATATACATATTCTTGGATGCCTTCTGGGGGAACCAATTCTGTAACAAGTAATTTATCTTCAGGTCTTTATTCAGTTAAAGTTACTGATGCAAAAAATTGTACTATTATAGAATCCTTAAGCATTAATGATAATGGAGGTCCAATAGCTAGTATTTATTCTATCGTTGATGTTAGCTGTAATGGAGGAAGTGATGGATCAGCTACTGCTAGCATAATTGGAGGAACTGGTCCTGTAACATACACATGGCTTCCTACTGGTGGGAATGGTACAACAGCCATAAATTTAACTGCTGGATTTTATACCATTGTTGCAGTTGATGCAAATGGTTGTGTTTCTAAAGCCATTACTAGTCCTGCTGTTATTGAGCCATCTCCGATTACTGAAACAATTTTAATTAGTAATGTTTCGTGTTTTGCTGGTACTGATGGTACTGCATCTGTAACAGCTTGGGGTGGTACTCCTGGGTACACTTATACATGGCTTCCTAGTTTAACTACTGGTTCGGTAGTATCTGGCTTAAGTAGTGGAACATATTCAGTTCAAGTTAAAGATATCAATAATTGTATTCATACTGTGCCGTACTCTATATCACAACCAAGCGCTCTTGTTGCATCTATAACTTCAACGGATGTTTCTTGTTTTGGAGGAAATAATGGAATAGCTTCCGCTAGTGCAACTGGAGGAACAACTCCTTATAGCTTCAATTGGATGCCTATGAGTGTTAATGGATCAACTATTGGAGGCTTATCAATAGGGACGTACACTGTAAATGTAACTGATTTTAAAAATTGTTCGGCAACTAAATCCATTACTATTTCACAACCAACACTTGCATTATCTGCAACTGTTAGTAGTGTTCCTACAAGCTGTTCAGGAATTTCTGATGGTTCTGCGACTGTAACACCAGTTGGAGGAACTGCTGGATATACATATATTTGGAGTCCTTCTGGCGGTGTAGGTCAAACAGCAAACTCTTTAAATCCAGGTACCTATATCGTAAGTGTAAATGATACTAAAAATTGTCAAACAAATGTTTCAGTTAATATTACTTCACCATCAGCTGTTACAGGAAGTTTAAGTGTAATAAACGCTGCTTGTGGATTAGCCAATGGATCTATTTCTTCTCAAATATCTGGAGGTGTTGGACCATATACTTATACATGGAGTCCAATAACTGCAAGTAGTTCAAATGTTGTTGGGCTAATGCCAAATACATATACTTTATCAGCTGCCGATTCTTTCGGTTGTATTAAAACACTCACAACTACTTTAATAGGTGTACCAAGTCCTTCTCTTGCATTAACATCAACTTTAAATGATTCTTGTTATGGAGGAAATGAAGGGGCTGCTACGATCAACATCACACTAGGAACACTTCCATACTCTATAAATTGGCTTCCTTATGGAGGAAATTCAACAACTGCATCTCAATTAACAGCAGGTGTTTATACTGCAAATGTAGTAGATGCAAGAGGCTGTTTAAGTTCTATTACAGCTAACATTACAGAACCTAATCTATTAACTATTAACCTTAGTAACATTACAAATGTTTCTTGTTTCGGCGGAAATAATGGATCAATAACTTTACTAACATCAGGAGGAACCCCTAGCTATAATTACACATGGTTACCTACAGGAACAGGTGCATTTAGTGGCAATTTAAGCACCGGAACATACACTGTAAATGTAGTTGACTCACATTTTTGTTCTGCTGCTATCTCAATGGCTATTACTCAACCATCTGCCGCATTAACATCTTCGATTAGCAATGTTGTTGATTTATTATGTTATAATAGTACAGGAAGCGCCTCTTCATCTGTATCTGGAGGAACAACACCTTACACATACAATTGGTCTACAACTCCTCCTCAAAATACTAGTACTGCAACAAATATTCTATCAGGAACATATACCGTCAATATTTCTGATGCTAATGGTTGTATTTCATCAAATACAGTAACTTTAACTCAACCTTCAGAAATTATTTCGAACTCAGGAATTAATGATACAATATGTTTCGGACAACAAGGTACATTAATTGCCTCTGCAATTGGGGGATCTGGAAATTACTATTACGTTTGGCAACCTGTCAATATAACTAATTCAGGTACCTTAACAGTTGGACCTACGAGTAATTCAACTTACACAGTAGTTGCTTTTGACCAGACTGGTTGTGCTGGATTACCAAATACAGCAAAAATAATAGTGTATAATTTATCTCCTTCAAACGTTCAAACATTTGGTTTGTCTCCAATATGCGATGGACAAAGTTCATTGATTTCAGTTTCAGTATCAGGTAATTCAGGCCCGATTACCTATAATTGGAGCAATGGATTAGGAATTGGAAATGGACCATTTATTGTAACTCCTTCTCAACCCACTACTTATTATGTTGATATTTTAAACTCGTGTGGTGTTCCAATTAGAGATAGCGTTGTGATTAATATTAATCCTCCACCAACAATTTTAGCATCATTTGCTGGAACTTTAGCTTGTGTTCCTGGTAGTTTAAATTTTATTGACAACTCAGTAACAGGTAACGTTAATGACCCTATTACATCTTGGCTATGGGATTTTGGGGATGGAACAACTGAAACAATTCAAAATCCAAGTCATAATTACAACTCACCTGGGACGTATTCTATTTCATTAAAAGTTACTACAGATGGTGGTTGTACTAATAACAATAGTTCAACTCCAATAGTTGTGAATGCATACCCAAATGCAGTTGCCTCATTTTCAGTTAATTCAACAACACTTAATTTACCTTATGATGCTTTAAATACTACAAATCTTTCAACTGGTGCGGTATCTTATAATTGGAACTTTGGTGATGGTACTTCGTCAACTATATTTAGTCCTAGTCACACGTATACTTCAATTGGAAATTTTGAAATTATATTAGTTGCAACTACTCAATATGGATGTATGGATACTGCAAAAGTGAAAATTACTACAGATGCCGACGTACTGTTTCCAAATGCATTTACACCAAATACTAATGGACCATCTGGCGGATATTATATACCTGGAAACTTAGATAATGACATATTTTTTCCGTATACTTCGGGTGTAATTGAATATAAATTACAAATATTTAATCGCTGGGGTGAGTTGATTTTTGAAACTGAAGATATTAAACAAGGATGGGATGGATATTATAGAGAAAAAATTTGCCAAGTTGGTGTATACATTTGGAAAGCTTATGTGAAATTAAATAACGGTAAAGAGTTCAATAAAACAGGAGATGTAACTTTGCTTAGATAAAATTAAAAGTGACTAGATTTATAAAAATAATATCAATAATATATTTTTCTATTGGAGTAACGTCTTTAGTAGGCCAGGATATGCATTTTACGCAGTTTTATGCATCTCCATTATATCTTAACCCAGCTTTTACTGGCGCCAACGTTTGTTCGAGAGTTTCATTAGCATACAGGAATCAATGGCCTGGAATTAATAAAACGTATCAATCCTATTTATTGTCAATGGATCACTATCTCGAAAAACAAAACCTAGGAATTGGTATACAGTTTGGAGTAGATGATGCAGGAACTGGTGGATTAAGAACATCTATAATAAATCCATCTTTTGCTTACGAAGCTAAAATCAATAGAAATTTTTCTGTTCGTGGAGGAATTCAACCAGGAGTTACAATTAAAAGTATTAACTATAACAAATTACTTTTTGGTGATCAATTAGCTAGAGGTGGAAATACAGGAGCTAGTTCAGTTAGCTCAGTTGAAGCGCCTACTCAATCAAAAGTATTTGTTGATATTGGTGCTGGTGGATTAATTTATACATCTATGTATTGGTTAGGTTTTTCATTTAATCATCTTAATAAGCCTAATGAATCCTTTTATGAAGGCGATGGTGTAATATTACCTATAAAATATAGTGTTCATGGTGGAGGGAAAATTCCTTTAAATCCTGATGAAAAAGATCCTGACCTAAAAAAATATACATCTCTTGTTATGAATTACAAACATCAAGGTGAGTTTGATCAATTTGATATTGGAGTATATTATTCACAATATATAATAAATATTGGTTTATGGTACAGGGGTATTCCAGTGCTAAAATATTACAAACAAGGATATAGCAATAATGACGCTTTAGCTTTTCTTATTGGACTACAACAAGAGCGTTTAAATATTGGATATAGTTATGATATTACGATTTCAAAACTAACTACTTTAACAAGAGGAGCACATGAAATCACTTTATCTTACCAGCTTTGTAAACAAAAAAAGAAAAAGACAAAACGAGTGCTTGTTTCTTGTCCTAGTTTCTAAATAATGTAATTGAACTATTTATTTTTCTTTAAAAATTCATGAATTAATTCTTCATCAGTTTTACCTAAATTCTTTATACAAGCCCTTGCATCATTTGCATATGGACTATCGGGATATTCTCTAATTAACTGATGGTAAATGGTTCTGGCTTCAGATTCATTATTTAAAATCGAAGCATCATCATATAATTGAGCTAATAAAAACATGGCTGCTCCTCTACTTTTAAATTCTGGAAACTCATCAATACATTTTGTAAAAAAAGATTGAGCCTGTGTGTATTTTTTAATAGATTGAGATACTTGACCCGCTTTAATTAAAAACACTGGTGCTAAAGTATCTTCTTTACAATTAGAAGAAAATTCATAAAATGCTTTAGTAGCCTGTTCAGCAATATTGTTATTTTCAATAGTGGCATTCAATAAAATATTATCTAAACGCTTAGCTTCATTTAATAAATTAGTGCATTTATCCGTTACTAAAATTGTATCCTTTTTTATCTTTTCTTGTTTTTGTTCAGAAGAACCATTTTCACAAGAAATTAAAAATAAGGTACCAGTAATAAAAAATCCAATTTTATATAACATGATTATCGTTTTGGTTGAAATACTCTTGTTTTATAATCAGCTCTAAACTTTCCTTTAGAAATATCTGTTAACTTCCCGCTAATTAATTTACGTTTAAACGGATTTATTTTATCAGTAAATAAGACACCTTCAATATGATCGTATTCATGCTGAATGACACGCGCAATCACACCATCATAAGTCTCAGTATGTTTTTTAAATTTTTCGTCGTAATACTCAATGGTTAATTTCGGCTTACGCAATACATCTTCTCTAATTTTAGGAATACTTAAGCATCCTTCATTAAACTTCCACTCCTCACCAACTTCTTCTAATAATTGAGCATTGATAAATGTTTTTTTGAAACCATTCATTTGCTTCATTTCTTCAGCAGTAAATTCTGGTTCTTCATCTTCATCAACTTCCGCAAACGGAGAAGCATCTACTACAAATAAACGAATGGCTTTATTAACCTGAGGAGCTGCTAAACCTACGCCATTAGCTTCGTACATGGTTTCGTACATATCCTTAATAAACTGTTCTAAATTGGGATAGTCTTTATCTATGTCAACACATTTTTTTCTTAAAACCGGATCGCCGTAAACAACTATTGGTAATACCATTCTTTATTAATTTAGAATTACGAATTTAGAATTAAGAATGAATTATAATAACTAATTCTTAATTTTTAATTCTGAATTTTTAATTTATTATCTTGTATAATTTGGAGCCTCTCTAGTGATCACAACATCATGTGGATGACTTTCTTTAACACCAGCTGCTGTAATACGAGTAAATTTAGCATTTTGTAAAGCCTTAATATCTTTAGAACCACAATATCCCATTCCAGCTCTTAAACCACCAATTAATTGATACATCACATCTGCTAAATGTCCTTTATAAGGAACACGTCCACTAATACCTTCTGGCACTAACTTCTTAACATCATCTTCTGCATCTTGGAAATAACGATCTTTAGAACCTTTTTGCATGGCTTCTAATGAACCCATACCACGGTAAGCTTTAAATTGACGACCTTCAAAAATGATAGTTTCTCCTGGACTTTCTTCAACACCTGCAAACAT
>JBEIPP010000132.1:0-8517 GCA_040376995.1 Flavobacteriales bacterium | reverse complement strand
CTCTCATTACGATTCCTAATGCATAATCTGGGTTAAAGCTTCTTTCTTTTTTACGCTCCATTTTTTAATTCGCGTTTCCCATTCAATAGCTAAATTGTAATCAGTAAATAATTCGTAAAAGACTAAATTTACTGGTCGACGCGAATGTGTATACGTTTCTGTATTTAGACCTTTGTTATGTTGTATTAGTCTCTTTTCAATATTATTTGTAACACCAGTATAATAGCTGCCATCATTACATTTTAGAATATAAACATATAAATATTTTATAATCATAATTTTAGGTTCTCAACTGCGCTCGAACTGACATCATTTTTTTATTTGAACTTATTCTCTTTTAAGGTGTAATTTTTATAAACTCTAAATTTCTTTTTAACCCTTTGTACTTAGTTCGTTTTACGGCACTGTGTTTGAAAATGACGTTAAAGGTTTCTTCTGTTAATTCATGCCATTCTTCATTATTTAAATTTAATAATCCTGTTTGATTGTTAAAATCAGTTTCGGTATGTGGCACACTAAATCTATTCCACGGACAAACATCTTGGCATACATCGCAGCCAAATGCCCAGTTATCCATTTTGTTTTTAAATTCGTTAGGGATGGCATCTTTTAATTCGATAGTTAAATAACTAATACATTTACTTCCATCAACGATGAATGGTTCTACAATCGCACTAGTAGGACAAGCATCAATACACTTAGTACAAGTTCCGCAATAATCTTGTATTGGCCCATCATACTCCAATTCAATATCAATTATTAATTCTGCAATAAAGAAGAAGGAGCCTTGTTGTTTGTTAATTAAATTGGCATTTTTTCCAATCCAACCTAAGCCACTTTTTTTTGCCCAAGCTTTGTCTAATACAGGAGCGCTATCAACAAATGCTCTGCCAGTAATATCACCTATTTTTTCTTTTAATGTATTTAAAAACTCTTTCAGTTTTTCTTTAATCACATCATGGTAATCTTTGCCATAAGCATATTTCGAAATTTTTGGAGCTACTGTGTTTTGAGTTTGTTCTGGATAATAATTATACATAAGTGATACAACCGATTTGGCATCATCTACTAAAAGCTTCGGATTTAAGCGCTTGTCAAAATGGTTTTCCATATATTCCATTTTGCCATGCATACCATTCTTTAACCACGACTCTAATCTTGGCGCTTCTTCTTCTAAAAATTCTGCTTTGCTAATGCCACAAAAATCAAAACCTAATCGTTTTGCTTCTTGTTTTATAATGGATGAATATGAATGTTTAATTGTAATCAATGAGAAGACTTACTTAATAGACTTCCAAATAAGCATTTTCTTCGCTTAGTAAAAAATCGGTAATAACTAAATGATTGTTATTTAGAGTTTGAATTATTTTTTCTGTTGTTGAATTTCCCATCTGAAACCAGATGATTTTTGGAGGAAATCCATTTAAAACACTTATATCAATGAAGTATGAATCAAATGTAACAATACAATAATTATTATTTTTCGCAAAGTTCCAAATTTCTAAATCATTTTTACCTTCATATTTAAAGTCAGAAATATGTTTAGAATCTGGAAATAATTCTCTTATTCCTTTTGTTATTTTGAATGAAAGGTTTTGGTCTAAAAGCAGACGTGTCATGAAGCAATTCTAAATTTATGCTCTTTATCCGCAGCAAAAGCCAAGCAAGCTTTTATTTGAAGTTCATTTAATTCAGGGAAATCTTCTGTAATCTGAGGAATAGTCATGCCTTCTGAGAACCAGCTTAAAACATCATATACAGTAATCCTAGTGCCTTTAATACATGGCTTCCCAAATCGCACATTTGGATTAATAGAAATATATTCAGCATAATTCATTAAACGAATGTACATAATTATTAAAACAGAAACAAATCAAAATATTTAAACTAATCTTCAAACAAGCCACCCATTCGGCCTCTGTATGATTTTCCTAAATGTTTGTATGCTTTTTCAGTAGCCTCTCTTCCTCTTGGAGTTCGGCTCATGTATCCTTCTTGAATTAAGAAAGGTTCATAAACTTCTTCAATCGTTCCTGATTCTTCGCCAACGGCTGTGCTAATAGTTGTGATACCAACCGGTCCGCCTTTAAATTTATCAATGATGGCAGATAAAATTCGAATATCCATTTCATCTAATCCGTTTTTATCAACGTTTAATGCTTTTAATCCATAAGTAGCAATGTCAATATTAATAGTGCCATCTCCTTTTATTTGAGCAAAATCTCTTACGCGTCTTAATAACGCATTAGCAATACGAGGAGTTCCTCTACTTCTACTCGCAATTTCATAAGCCGCCTCATCTGCTATTTCAACACCTAATATGTCTGAACTACGCTGTACAATGCCTGTTAATACTTTACTATCATAATAATTTAAACGAGAGGTAATTCCAAAGCGTGCGCGCAATGGCGCTGTTAATAAGCCGCTACGTGTTGTAGCTCCAACTAATGTAAATGGATTTAATTTAATTTGAACTGTTCTTGCATTTGGACCGCTATCAATCATGATATCGATTTTATAGTCTTCCATAGCTGAGTATAAATACTCTTCTACAATTGGGCTTAAACGATGAATCTCATCTACAAATAACACATCAAATGGTTCTAAGTTAGTTAGTAAACCCGCTAAATCGCCTGGTTTATCTAATACAGGACCACTAGTTACTCTTAAATTAACACCTAAATCATTAGATATAATATGTGCTAAAGTTGTTTTCCCTAAACCTGGAGGGCCGTGTAATAATACATGATCTAATGCTTCTTCACGTTGTTTAGCCGCTTGAACAAATACTCGTAAATTATCTACAACAGATTCTTGCCCACTAAAGTCGTTAAACTCAACTGGACGTAAAGCTTTTTCGTAGTCTTTATCTGTATTAGATAACTTGTCGTTATTAGCGTCTAAATTTTCGTTCATATGAGCTTGTTTAGATTTGTATTGTAAAATTGTTTATCGTTTATTTTTGAGCGAAAAAAGGCAAATTTTGCAGGCATAATAAACCTTTTATGTCGAAAAATTTAACGCATTTGCAGCCAAAAATAAGCAGAAACAAATTGCATGATAAATCTTAAACACGCTCTTTCGTAAAAGTACAAATTTAATAAGTAGCTAAATGCTATATTTTGTAGCATTTTAAAATGGGTCTACCAATAAGCTGGACCGTATTTTTGTGTAATCTTAGATTTGGGAGCAATAGAATAAAATATTTGATCAAACCAAATTAAAAGTTTAGGGGCAAGTACAAATGAATTTAATTTTTCTCCAACATATTTAGTGTTTTTCAAAGCAAGCCTGGCGCAAACATCCATTCCTAAACCGCACCATTTAGTAATTTTAAATTGAACGGTTATACCTGGCTCGTAAAATAAAAGAAAACGCTGTTTGGTTTTAATTGTTTTTTCGCCATCATGATATTGCGTCCAATACAAACCTGTTCCTACCTGAATAGGAACACTTAATTGCCAACGTTTTGTTTTATGAAAAACAAAATCAGCATAATAACATACGTATCCAAATTTTAAAAATTCATCTGTGGTTATTAGTTTACCATAATCATCTGTGATTATTTTTTTGTCGCTTACATTGGCATCTAACCAACTATATCCAATTCCTACTCTTAGTTTTCTTTTAAAACTTAGTCCTAATCTCACACCACTTACTTTTGTTGCATTATTATTTAAAAAAGAATACCTTGATTCTAAACGAGCATCAATACTTGGGCGAGAACGAAGAAATACTTTAAACGTGTCTAAGAATTGTCCTTTGCAATTAAAGGAAATAAAAATAATTATGATAGCAGCTATTACTCGCACATCGCAAAAGTAATAGAGAATGATTGTTTATAAATTGATAGCTCAAAATTGTATTAACAGCTTATGTGTAGTAATTTTGCTAAAATGACACCTTCTTTTTTAGATACTCCTATTGGATACCTTAAAGGTATTGGTCCACAACGTGCGGAAGTATTACAAAAAGAATTGTTTGTATTTACCTATAAAGATTTAATCACACACTATCCTTTTAGATATGTAGATAGAACGCAGTTTCATAGTGTAAGAGAAGTGATTGAGGATTCGGTTTATTATCAATTACGAGGTCATATTATTGAAATTGATTTTGTAGGTGATAAAAGAACAAAACGTTTGGTTGCTAAATTTAGAGATAATTCAGGAATTATAGAATTAGTTTGGTTTCAGGGAGCAAAGTGGATGGCTGAGAAATTAAAATCTAATACAGAATATATTGTTTATGGAAAAGCCACTGCTTTTATGGGGCGCTTTAACATGGCGCATCCCGAAATAGATATAGTTACTCCCGAGTTATTAGCCAATCAATCATCTTTTCAATCAGTATATCATAGTACCGAAAAATTAAAGTATCGTAATTTAGATAGTGATGGCCTTCGTAAATGTTTGCGAATGTTAACGCTTCAATTAAATGATCATAACATTCAAGAGAGTTTAACAAAAACTATTATTCAAGATTTTAAGTTACTCTCTAAACTTGAATCATTAAAGCAAATTCATTTTCCTGATTCAAAAATATTATTAGAACGGGCAAAATTTAGATTGAAATTTGAAGAATTATTCTTCGTTCAATTGCGTTTACTTCGAAGTAATTTAGTTCGTCATCAGATAACACAAGGTTTTGTATTTGGTAAAGTAGGTGACGTATTTAATAATTTTTATAATCATCATTTACCATTTCAGTTAACCAACGCCCAAAAACGCGTGGTGAAAGAAATTAGGGTAGACATGGGCTCTGGAAAACAAATGAGCAGATTAGTGCAAGGAGATGTAGGAAGTGGGAAAACCTTAGTGGCTTTATTAAGTATGTTGTTGGCAATTGATAATGGGTTTCAAGCCTGTTTAATGGCGCCAACCGAAATTTTAGCGAAACAACATTTTGCTACTATTTCAGAATTATTGGAACCTATGGGATTGAAAGTGGCTTTATTAACAGGTTCATCTAAAACAAAAGCACGCAGAGAGTTGCATCAAAATTTAGAATCGGGTGTTATTAATATTTTAATTGGTACTCATGCTTTAATTGAAGATGTGGTAGTTTTTAAAAATTTAGGATTGGTAGTGATTGATGAACAACATCGTTTTGGTGTGGCTCAACGAGGTAAAATGCATAAAAAAAATACGCAACCGCCACATGTGTTAATTATGACGGCCACTCCAATTCCTCGAACATTAGCAATGACCCTTTACGGCGATTTAGATACTTCTGTGATTGATGAATTGCCTCCAGGTCGTAAACCAATTACTACTTTGCACTTTATGGAAAGTCAGCGTTTGCGATTAATTGGTTTTATGAAACAAGAAATTGCATTAGGTAGACAAGTATACATTGTTTATCCATTGATTCAGGAAAGTGAAAAAATGGATTATCAAAACTTACAAAATGGTTATGATGCTTTATTAGATGATTTTCCAGCTCCTCAGTATCAAATTAGCATTGTTCATGGTAAATTAAAACCTGCTGAAAAAGAATTTGAAATGCAACGTTTTATTAAACGCGAAACTCAAATTATGGTGGCAACTACCGTTATTGAAGTTGGTGTTAATATTCCTAATGCTACTGTTATGGTTATTGAAAGTGCTGAGCGCTTCGGATTATCTCAATTGCATCAGTTAAGAGGTAGGGTAGGACGAGGCGCTGATAAATCTTATTGTGTTTTAATGACCTCTTATAAATTAGGCCCCGATAGTAAATTACGTATGGAAACTATGGTGCGTACCAATGATGGTTTTGAAATTAGTGAGGTAGATTTAAAACTTCGTGGACCTGGAGACCTTGATGGAACTCAACAAAGTGGAGTGATGGATTTAAAAATAGCTGATTTAGCTCAAGATGGACAGCTTTTATCTCTAGCGCGCTCATCAGCACAGGCTATTTTAAATGAAGATCCCAATTTATCAAGTCAAGAGAATCAGTTATTGATCCAACAACTACAATATCAAGGTAAAACAAGGTCGTCTTGGAGCAAAATTGCGTAGTTTGTTTATATCAAAAAAAGCATTATTTTTGATATAATTAAAATTAAAAAAATGAAGACAGTTGTTTTTATTTACATTTTCACATTTGCTTGCTTGTTTAAAATCCATGCAACTCAACCACAACCTAAGGTTCAACAGCAACCTAAGGACTGTGTAAAGCATCCACAAATTGTGAAACCACAACCTACTGAAAAATTAAAGCCAGTTGCTGAGAAAGTTGTGAAAGCGGTGACAACGCCTCGTGGAAATACATCTATCCCTCATTTTAGTGTATTAAACTTTATCAATTTCTTTTATACAAAAGATACTTTAGATAATTTACATGTGATGTAATTCTCATGTTTCGTTTAGCTTTTCTTTTTTTATTTATCTCTCATTTATTATTTACCACATACTCTTTATTTTTAAAGGTGCATTTTGTGTATGGTTCAAAACCAAAATCAGCTTTAAAAAAATAGAACCTAAACAATTTGGAGGTATATATGGAGGCCATGTGTATTTGGAGTTTAATAATAAGATTATTAGTTGTGTTACTAATAATGGAAAATGGCATGTTTCCTTATAAAATAGAAGTGCCAGAAAAATAGAGTTGATAAGGATTTAAAATGGCATGGTGACACAGATAAATTGAAAATTACAACTATTGTTATTCCAGTTACAAAATTGCAACTTGATAAACTTAAAGAGAAAGAACAAATTTATTTTTCTGAAACACCATACGATTATGCTTTTATAGGAATGCGATGTGCCGCTGGCGCTTATGAAAGAGATACACTTAGAATTATTTCATTAAATAAATGTTATAAACTCAAAACATCTTTGTTAATTAAATTACAAATATGGTTTTTATCATAAATCAATTCACTAAATATAAATTGTATTAACCGCAGAAAATTATAGAAACTATAAATGAAATATTAAAGTTATGCTTAGATTTTAAAATCAAATACTGGATTAAACAATCTCTGAATAATATTAGTATAAATAAGAGTATTTCCATTTTCTATTACTTAATTAGTAATTCACTAATTAATTTGATTTCGTATATTTACAATCAGCCTTGCTAAATTATGAGTAACGAATTACAAATAATACCAAAAACTTTACTTGAAGATTTTCAAAAAAATGTTCCAGATAATCTTTCCATAACATTTGAAAAATTAACAGATGCTGAAATTTCAACAGATTCATTTAGTTTTTATACATCTGTATCTTCTGTATTTTCAAGCAAAATAGAAGGTGAAAATATTGAATTAGATAGCTATATTAAACATAAAAAATTCGGAATAGAATTTTTACCAGATTACACTAAAAAAATAGATGATTTATATAACGCTTATACTTTTGCAAAATATAACAATCTAAACAAAGAAAACATTGCAGAAGCACATAAATTATTAAGTAAACATATAGTGGCGATTCATAGTCAAGGAAAAGTTAGAACTCAAAACATGTATGTATCTACGCCTGATGGAAAAATAGAATATATTGCAGCGACACCTTTAGAGGTGCCAAACGAAATGGCTAAATTATATAGTGATATTGATATACTATTAAAATCAAATTTAACTATTGAAGAAGTTTTTTATTTTGCAGCAATGATTCACTTAGTATTTGTGAAAATACACCCATGGAATGATGGAAATGGAAGGAGCGCACGTTTAATTGAAAAGTGGTTCCTTGCTCAAAAACTTGGTGAGAAAGCTTGGTTTATTCAAAGCGAAAAAAATTACTATCAAAATCATCAAACATATTATAAAAATATCAGGCTATTAGGTTTAGAATATTCAGAACTTGATTATTCAAAATCATTACCTTTTTTATTGATGCTTACTAGCTCATTAAATATTTCTATTTAAACACCTTTCGCAAATAAAAAAATAAAAGTACCTCATTATTTTTAATTACGAATTAATGAAGCAATTAAATGGCGACAAACAAATGAAAGATGTTTGGAAGTTACCTGCCATTGCACCTTGGGAAAAATCTTGTGCTAAACATCCAACTCATAAACCTTTATCTGTTTTAACTCGTTGGCAATAAAGTGGTAAAAAACAAGCGCCATTTTTTTGTTTTTTATTCAATAGTCAAAGCAATTCCAATCCGCCTATTGGCAGAAAAATTTAAGTATTTGTAAGGCATTGTAATATTTTTTTAGAATGAATTTTCCAGTAAGTTGGAGGGTCACGTTGATTAAAATCCAATAACCGTATCATTGTTTCTTTTTTACAACATGGGCATTGCAAAGGATTTTAAGGACTTGTTTGAGGCTTTGTTATTAATTTTTTATTGGCGGTAATTGTTTTCTTATTTCATTAATCGATTTTAATTTAGATGTACTACTGAGGATGCCGTAATGCCCAATACGAACAAATGATTTAGGTAAAATATGTAAACTAAAACGTCTTACAAATTCCATCGCATCTAAAGTCAACAGCTTTTTTTTAGCGCCGTCTTTATAATCCTTGTAGGTAAATGAAATGGAATTATTACTATTATTTATCTCTGTTAT
>JBEIPP010000070.1:0-15282 GCA_040376995.1 Flavobacteriales bacterium | reverse complement strand
CCCAGATTATGCATTAGGAATCGTAATGAGAGTTGAAAGCTTAATAAAACAGACACTTTTTTGACTGAAGCATTGTAACCACTATGATGAAGGAGAAAAAGTGGCAAAGCGTTCTGTTTTGAAGAGGTTTCAGCTCGTAATAGATTTTCTAATGCGTAATCTGGGTTAAAGGCAGTTTGTAAGGGTGAACACGAAATAAGGAATCGATGCGCAAATGGCGTGGTTTGTTCTGACAAATAACACGAATATAACCGCAGAACAGAGTTTAAGTTCATTAAAAACTGACAAATTTTCGGGTTTTTATAAGTGGCAAGCATATTGATTATGTAGATTTGCCAAAAACTTTACTATGGAACAGAACGAGAAAGAACAATTGAACCAAACGGAAGAAAATACTGTGTCTAATAACGACCAATCAGTTGAAGAAGCTGCTATTGAAAATAGCCCTGAAACTGAAAATCAACCTTTAAATTACGAAGCAAAGATTGCCGAATTAAACGATAAGTATTTACGTTTATATTCTGAATTTGATAATTATCGTAAGCGCACAATAAAAGAAAAATCAGAGATTATCCGTTCGGCTGGCGAAGATGTGTTTAAAGCCATTATGCCAACTATCGACGATTTTGAAAGAGCAATTAAAGCGAACGAAACCGTAACTGAAGTGGAACCAATTAAAGAAGGAATTTCTTTAATTTACCATAAATTGAAACTTGCATGTACAGCAAAAGGACTAGAACCAATGGATACAATTGGTAAAGTTTTTAATGCAGATTATATGGAATCTATTACTAGTATTCCTGCCCCATCTGAAGATATGAAGGGTAAAGTAATTGATGAAGTAGAAAAAGGATATAAATTAGGTGATAAGGTAATTCGTTTTGCCAAAGTGGTAGTGGGTAATTAATAAGTATTATGAGCAAAAGAGATTTTTACGAAATATTAGGTTTAACTAAAAATGCAAGCGATGATGAAATTAAAAAAGCATATCGTAAACTAGCTATTAAATATCATCCAGATAAAAATCCTGACGATAAAGTTGCTGAAGAAAAATTTAAAGAGGCGGCAGAAGCGTATGAGATTTTAAGTAATCCTGAAAAACGTCAGCGTTATAACCAATATGGTCATGCTGGAGTAGGTGGAGCTTATGGCGGGGGCGGACATTATGGCGGTGGAATGAACATGGATGACATTTTTAGTCAGTTTGGTGATATTTTTGGCGGAGGCGGTTTTGGTGGTGGAAGATCGAATGGAGGAGGAAGGCGTGTAATGCGTGGTTCTAATTTGCGTGTGAAAGTAAAGTTGAATTTGCAAGAAATAGCTAAAGGAGTAGAGAAGAAATTAAAGGTAAATAAATTTGTAAATTGTAATACCTGTAAGGGTAGTGGAGCAAAAAACGGAACCTTTGATACTTGTAAATTATGTAACGGATCTGGTGTTCAAGTAAGAACACAACAAACTTTTTTAGGTGCTATGCAAACGCAAACAACTTGTAGTGGTTGTAATGGCGAAGGAAAAACAGTTAAAGATAAATGCAACACCTGTCACGGTGATGGAATAGTTAGAGCGGAAGAAGTAATTTCTATAAATATTCCAGCTGGTGTAGCTGAAGGCATGCAATTATCAGTTGGAGGTAAAGGTAATGCAGCTCCTCGCGGTGGAATAAATGGAGATTTATTAGTTTTAATTGAAGAAGAAGAACATTTAGAATTGAAACGTGACGGTAGTAATTTATTTTACGATAGTTATGTAAATTTTGCTGACGCAGCATTAGGAACCAGCATTGAAATTCCAACGGTTGATGCTAAGGTTAAAGTTAAATTAGAACCAGGTACACAAAGTGGAAAAGTATTACGATTAAAAGGTAAAGGCTTACCTGATGTGAATTCTTATGGAACAGGAGATTTGTTAGTGAACATAAATGTATGGACACCACAAAGCTTAACCACTGAAGAAAAGAAAGCTTTAGAAACGCTTAGAGCATCTAAAAACTTTGCACCTAATCCTAACAGAAAAGAAAAAGGTTTTTTTGATAGAATGAAAGAATACTTTGAGTAAGGATTTAAAAGTTTAATCTTATTTATAAAATAAAAAACTCCCATCTACTAAAAGAGGATGGGAGTTTTTTATTTTTATTGAATAACTACTAGTAATAGGTAGCTCTTCTTACTTCAGCAATATGTTTTGCAAAACGAATTACTTGACGAGTATAACCATATTCGTTATCATACCATACGTATAATACAATGCTCTTTTTATCTGGAGAGATAATCGTTGCATTACTATCAAATACAGAAGGACAAGGATTGCCAATAACATCAGAAGACACTAGTTCATTACTGAAAGCGTATTGAATTTGCTCTACCAAAGCACCGTTTAAAGCATACTTGCGAATGATTTCGTTCACTTCGTCGCGAGTTACTTCTTTGTTGATGTTTAAGTTTAAAATCGCTAAAGATACATTTGGTGTTGGTACACGCACGGAATTTGCTGTAAATTTACCAGCTAAGTGAGGTAATACTTTTTTTAAAGCACTTTCTGCACCTGTTTCAGTAATTACCATATTTAAAGCAGCTGAACGACCACGACGGTATTTTTTATGATAGTTATCTAATAAGTTTTGGTCATTTGTATATGAGTGAACTGTTTCGATATGCCCTTTTTGAATTCCTAATTCTTTGTCAATAACATAAAGGATTGGCATAATAGCATTAGTTGTACAAGAGGCAGCAGAGAAAATTTGTCCGTTTTTAGTATCAACAGTTTCGTGATTTACTCCATGAACGACGTTAGAAACATTTCCTTTTGCAGGAGCCGTTAATAATACTTTGCTGATTCCTTTTGCTTTTAAGTGACGGCTTAATTCAACATCATCTCTAAAAACACCAGTATTATCAATTAATAAAGCATTATCAATACCATAAGCTGTATAATCAACATCTTCAGGGTTTTTAGCATCAATCATGTGAACAGTGTGTCCGTTGATGATTAATGATTTGTTTTCTAAATCTTCTATTACAGTACCTGGGAAGTTACCATGAACTGAATCTGTACGTAATAAATCAGCACGTTTAATAATATCGTCATCACTGCTGCCACGAGTAACAATTGCACGTAAACGTAATTGCTCTCCTTTACCAGCTTGAGAAATTAACTCACGAGCAGCTAAACGACCAATACGACCAAAACCATATAATACAACATCTTTAGGAGTAACTGTAGATTTTGCTCCAATTAAATCTTTTAATTTATTTAAAATAAATTCATCAACTGATTTAAAGTTAGATTTTTCTTGTTGATATTCGTAAGTAAGTTTTCCAATATCAATGCGAGAAGGACATACTACAGCGTTATTGATAGCAGTTGCAATAGCTAATGTATCATTTACTGAAATTGTTTTTTTAACAATATTTTTAGCATATAAGTGTAAGTTCATGATTTCACTCACACTTCTATCTACTAATTGATTTCTAAATAAAATTAATTCAATAGATTTTTCGAACCATAATTTTCCAATGGTTCCAATTAATTCAATCGCTGCTTTCTCCTGAACAATCCAATCGTTTAGTTGCGTTTCATAAGCGGCATTTGCTCTTTCTTTGGTTTGCATAGTTTTGGGGTTTATTTATTCGTACTTATTTATTTTAATCTTTAATCTTTAATCTTCATCATGGCCGTAATCCTCTGGAATTTCATGATCATCTTCATTATCCATGTCATCCTCATCACTACCAAATTCATCCTCTTCATCTAAAGCATCTTCACCTTCTTCACCTTCTAAGTGATTTAGATCGCCTTCATCAATTCCGATAGTGTCGTTTTTAATTGCCTTATATATTTCACTTTCATCAGCTACTTCAGGATCATTTAACATACTCGCCATGGCTTGATCAGCTGTTAATTCGCCTTTAGCCATTTGAGCTTGTTTGTATTGTTTTGGAGGATTGCCAATTGATTTTACACATACAGGATAAGTTCCTTTAGGATTATCTGGTAATATTTTCATTAGCTCAATACAAAAAGCCCATTTAATGGCAGGATCAAATACATACATAAAACGCTGACGAGGACTATCAATGTATTTAGCAATTTTGGTTTTTGACATTAAATTTTTAGGAGAAACACCTTTACGAATTTCATCAGCATCTAAAGGTAAATCTTCTGGGCGAAGAGTAATTTCTTGATCTTTTCTCCAATAATCATCACTTACAAAAAAAGAAGCGGCATGTTTTTTATCAAACTTATAAGCTTCTTGAATTGAATCGTGAAAATCTTCGAAAGTTTGTCCAGACAGTATTTCTATTTCTCTGTAAATATCTTCGTTATCTTCTATGAATAATTTAAACTTGTAAATAGCCATGTTTTTTTAGTTAATGAGTTAAAGAGTTGGAGATTTATAGAGTTAATAATTCTTCAATTCTTTAATTCTCTAATTCATTAATTAGTTTTTGTTACAATTGCATTATTTCCATCAAAATTAAAGTTCCAACAATTTTCAAAAATTTTTGGCAAGTAACGTTTATATAATTTTAATCGAGCATTTCCTTTTATTTTATTTTTCTTTACATCATTATCATTGCTAGAGTTCTCTTCTTCATCATCTCTATCAATCGCATGAAATTCGTAAATATTTACTTTTGAATGTTGTTCCATAAAATCTTTAACGATTTTCACAATGGTATTCATCACTCTGTAAACTTCTCCGCGGTTAGTGGTAATATATTCTTCTCCTTCAAATTCCTCATTAATCACACCAAATACAATAGTAGAGTGGAGGATGTTATCTTGTCGTCGTCCAAAGCGCACCTCGTAACGCAAACCTGATGATGTATTAAAATAATACACACCCGCACTTTTTATTGGTGGAAATTCAATTTGGAATATAGAGCTTTCTAGCATATAGATTATGCTAAAACAGAAGTTGATTGTTTCTTAAAACGCTCCGCTAAAACTAAATCTTTTGTTCCAGTTGAATAGTCATAAAAACCTTTTCCGCTTTTCACGCCTAAATGTCCGGCGGTAACCATGTTTATTAATAAAGGACATGGAGCATATTTTGGATTTCCAAAACCATCTTGTAATACGCGTAAAATATTTAAGCAAACATCTAGTCCGATAAAATCAGCTAATTGTAATGGTCCCATTGGATGAGCCATTCCTAATTTCATAACCGTATCAATTTCTTCAACACCAGCCGTGCCTTCATGCAAAGTAATGATAGCTTCGTTAATCATTGGCATTAATATTTTATTAGCTACAAAACCAGGATAATCATTAACTTCTGTAGGTATTTTATTTAATTTTTTAGAAGTTTCCATGATTAAGTTACAAACTTCATTGCTTGTAGAGTAACCTCGAATGACTTCAATTAATTTCATTACTGGTACTGGATTCATGAAATGCATACCAATTACTTTGTCTGCACGTTTAGTAACCGCTGCAATTTGAGTAATAGAAATAGAAGATGTATTACTTGCTAGAATAGTATGAGGAGGACAAATATCATCTAATTGCTTAAAGATGGCTAATTTTACATTTACATTTTCGCTAGCTGCTTCAACAACTAAATCAGCATTTTTAGCACCTTCTTCTAGTTTAGTAAAAGTTTTGATATTTGCTAATGTTGCCGCTTTGTCTGCTTCGGTAATAGTACCTTTAGCTACTTGTCTGTCAATGTTTTTAGCAATGGTGGCTAAAGCTTTTTGCAAAGCTGGTTCGCTGATATCAACTAAATTTACAGAATAACCAAATTGTGCAAATACGTGTGCAATACCATTTCCCATGGTACCACTTCCTATAACTGTTATATTTTTCATTTTTATTAGATTTAAATTAAGGTGCTAAATTAAAGAATTAACCTTTATTTAAGCGATGTAAATCTAAAAATGGTATGGCATAAATACAAATAGAGTTTTAAACCTTTTTTTGGTATTAATTTGATAACTTATTTCTTTAAAAAATTAATATAAACCTATATATTTGTGAAAACTTACACTAAAACTAAAAAACAATCTTGTGAAATAACCATGTTTGCCTTAAACACAAACGCATCACGATAGCTATCGCGAGAAGATAAATTGGTTATACCATAGGCAACTAAAAAACAATAATTTAAACATATGAATTTCCCATCAGAATTAAAGTATACAAAAGACCACGAATGGATTCGTGTTGAAGGTAATGTAGCAACTATTGGTATTACTGATTTTGCTCAAAAAGAATTAGGTGATATCGTTTATGTTGATATTACTACAATTGGCGAAACTGTTGCAAGAGAAGAAATTTTTGGAACTGTTGAAGCTGTTAAAACGGTTTCTGATTTATTTATGCCAATTTCTGGTAAAGTTTTAGAAATGAATAAAGATATCGATAGCTCTCCAGAATCAGTTAATAACGATGCTTATGGAAAAGGCTGGATGATTAAAGCAACTATTGATAATGAAGCTGAATTAGCCGATTTATTATCTGCTGATGCTTATAAAACTTTAATTGGAGCTTAATAGAATCTGTTTACAATGCTTGTTTCTGCATTAACCTCATTTAAAAATCCGGTCATCTGCCAGTTGGCGGATTCAGAATTTTAAAACTCGAAAGCCTTGAAATCAAACATTCTAAACAATATTCAAAAAATAACACTAGAAACCTTCTGCATTTGTAGGAGGTTTTTTTGTTTACAATAATCTGCTAATCTCTTTTATCCGTGGTAAACAATTTATGATAAAACTACTTTTAAAATACAGCTTATTTGCAGCCATTTCATGGACGCTCATTATTTTTGTGTTATGTTGTACTCCTGGTCAATACATACCTACTACTAATTGGCTCGAATTATTGAGTTTTGATAAGTTTGTACATGCCAGTATCTTTTTTATACTAGTAATTTTGTGGTTACTTTTTTTATTTAAATACAATAAATTTTCTATTATTTTTGTCATTCTTGCTATTTCATTGTGCGTGGCTTATGGAGGTTTGTTAGAAATTATGCAAGCCACTGTTTTTAGTAACCGAAGTGGCGATTGGCTTGATTTTACTGCAAATAGCTTTGGCTGCTTTATGGGCTTATGGTTTTTTAGTAAAAATAAGTACAGATTAACTTAGTTTTTTAGCATTCTTATTTCATTAAAATCAAACTTTAAAAACTTTTTAACTTTCAAAACTTTTAACCTATTATAATAGTAAATTTGTACTCCCTTGAAAAAATAAAAAACTATGTCAACTACTATTGAACATATCAAATGCCTTATTATTGGCTCAGGACCCGCAGGGTACACTGCGGCTATATACGCTTCTCGCGCTGATTTAAAACCAGTTTTGTATACAGGATTAACACCAGGCGGACAATTAACTGAAACTACTGAGGTAGATAACTTCCCAGGTTACCCAAAAGGAGTGACTGGACCTGAATTAATGGAAGATTTAAAAACTCAAGCTGAGCGTTTTGGAACTCAAGTGCGTTTTGGATTGGCTACTAAAGCTGATTTAACAGCTAATCCAAAAAGAATTTGGATTGATGAAACTACTGAAATTACTGCTGATTCAGTGATTATTTCAACAGGTGCGTCCGCTAAATGGTTAGGTTTAGAAAATGAAACACGCTTGCGTATGAATGCAGGTGGAGTTTCTGCTTGTGCTGTGTGTGATGGTTTCTTTTATAAAGGTCAAGAAGTAGCCATTGTAGGAGCTGGAGATACTGCTGCTGAGGAAGCTACTTATTTATCTAAATTATGTAAAAAAGTTTATATGATAGTGCGTAAAGGAGAAATGCGTGCTAGTAAAGCTATGCAACATCGTGTTACTAATACCGAGAATATTGAAATTATTTATAACAGCGAAACTCATGATATTTTAGGAAAAGAAATGGTAGAGGGAGTTGTAGTTAAAAATGGTTTAACCAATGAACTACGTACATTAAATGTAACTGGTTTTTTTGTGGCAATTGGACATAAACCCAATACGGATATCTTTAAAGGACAAATCGATATGGATGAATTAGGATATATTGATGTGGTTGCTGGATCTACTAAAACTAATATAGAAGGTGTGTTTGCAGTAGGAGACTGTGCGGATAAAACCTACCGACAGGCCGTTACTGCCGCAGGAAGCGGTTGTATGGGAGCTTTAGATGCTGAGCGCTATTTAGCATCTTCTGGAAAACATTAATATATTTAATATTTATTTTATACTAAATTACACTAATTTTATTGTTTGCACATAAATTGCTTTTAAATTAATCATGAATTTTTACAAACTAACATATTTTATTTTTTGTTCTTCAATTTCTTTTATTGGTTATTCTCAATTATTTTCAAGTCAAGTTCCTCAATTGAAGCGTTATACTCCTGCTGAAATTATAGATCCTGATTTTGGTATTATTAGGTATAATAAATTAGTGCCTATGATGGGTGGAGATTCACTCCGATATACAAAAGATGGATATAATTCTCAGGGTTGGCAGGAAGATTTTTATGTAAGTGGAAAACTATTGCATAAAGGATTTTATGCGGATGGCTTCATAAAAGTTTTTAAAAACTATTATGAGAATGGACAAGTAGAACGAAGTTTTTCTAGTACAGATTTAAAACATGCTAAATTGGAGATCTTTTATGATGATGGAAAAGTAAAATCTTCTATTAATTATTACGAAGGAAATCCTCAAAATCAATATGATTTTTTTAAAAATGGTTCTCCTGAATATGTTGAAGAAAATGATAAAAATATAGAGTTTTTATATAAGCGTAATTCTTATTACGAAAATGGGTTGCCAGCATCTTTATTTGAGTTAGTTGATAAAAAAACTAAAAAGTACATTAAGAAGGAGTTTTATGAAAATGGTCGTTTAAAAGAAGAGGGGTCGATGATTTTTAGGAAAGATTTAAGTGATTATCAAAAGGATGGAACTTGGACTTATTATGATGAAAAAGGAAATGTTTTAAAAACAGAAAATTATCAAATGGGTGAGAAATTATAATAAAAAAGGGTTCGCTAATAACCGCGAACCCTTTTTTATTTGACCTTTTTAACTTTCTTGCAATCAGGAAAGATTACTATATCACATAAATCAGGTAAATCTTCTTCATGTCCTTCTTTATCTTGAGCTTTTAAATTTGTTAAGCAAATTTTTGTAGCAAATTTTTTCTTTTTGGTTAAAAAATCAATCGTTTTTTTTGAAAATGTATTTCCTTGAACAGGTGCTTGGTAAGCTTTATTATCTTCTTTATAAAATATGGTAAAGCTTTTTATTGCATTTTCATGAGGATTACCATATCTGTCAAAAGCAATCACTTTATATTCTGTTTCATCAAAAGCCGCTTTAACAAATAGTTTTTCTTTTTCGATTTTAATTTTATGAACATCTTCTTTTTCTTGACAAAAAGTAGAATAAGAAATTAAAAAGAAAGAAATGATTAATCCGTTTAGTAATGTTTTTTTCAATTAATTAGCGTTTAATTTTTGTTCAATTAAATTAATGGCATCAGAAACTGAAACACTTGGCTGTTTTACTTTTGTTAATGTTGTTAAAGATTGTTTTAAAGTTGTCTCGTCAATTTCTGCTTCCATTTCTTGTATAACGGTAAATGCTTCAAAAGATACAAGGAAATCTTTATCACAAATTAAATTGATAAAAAAGGCATAATCCTTACTGAAATCTAAACCAGTTTCCCAACAAGAAGCAATAATTAGTGCTTTTTGAGCTGAATTTTTAGTTTTTGTAATGGCACTTAATATAAATGCTTGAGCATTATTTTCTTTTAAATACTTTAGAGCCTCATCCTTTTCTTCTCGAGAAGATTTACTACTCACTAAAACAGTTACAGCATCCGCATGATTGGTGTCTTTTTTAGACATTCCTTCGTTGCCAATAATGATAGTTGAATATTCGTTCTCGTCGAATAATTTTTCAGGATTTATTTCAGGAACAATATCACCTTTTAAATCTTCAGGTAATAAATCGTCTAAATCATCTATGTTGTGATCGTTGTTGTTTTTCATTTTGCAAATTTACTATTTTGGGGCTTATAAACTCATCATATCCTTTAATTTAACAGCCTGACGACGAGATATTTCAATTTCTTGACCGCCTTTTAATTTTACCATCAATCCACCATTAAACCAGGTTTCAATACTTTCTACCCAACTTAGGTTTACAATATGTTTTCGACTAGCTCTAAAAAAAGTTTTCTCATCCAAGCGTTCTTCTAAACTATTTAAGCTTCTTAAAATTAAAGGACGGAAATTATCAAAATATACGCGAACATAGTTTCCTTCGCTTTCAAATAAACGAATATTGCTTAAACGTACAAACCATGTTTTTTCTCCATCCTTAATAAATACTTGGTCGTTTTCTTTTAAAGGAGTTGTGTTCTCTTTTTTCTCTGATGATTCTTTAAGTGTTAATTTTTTAATAGTTTCTGCTAATCGTTCTGGAGAAACTGGTTTTAATAAATAATCGTATGCATTTACTTCAAATGCTTTAATCGCATATTCATCATAAGCTGTTACAAAAACAACATCGGGTAGGGCAGATACTTCTTCAATTAACTCTAATCCCGTTTTGCCAGGCATTTGAATATCTAAGAAAATAACATCTGGATTTAATTCTGCTATTTTTTCTTTAGCTGATTGAGCATTATTACATTCCGCAATCACTTCAATTTCTTTATGCGCAGCTAATAAGTTTTTTAATTCTTGTCTTGCTAAACGTTCATCGTCAATAATAATAGCTTTCATTTGAAAATAGATTTAATTGTTAATGATTATTTTACTAATGACATTTTTGTCATCTAAATTTTTAAGAGAAAAACTTGCTTTTTTTCCAAATAATAATTCTAAGCGATTGGTGGTGTTTTCAACTCCAACACCTGAATGGGATTTGATACTCGTATTTAGTTGACCTGTATTTATAATTTCAATTTCAAAGCTGTTTTCATTTTTTAATGTGATGATTGAAATACTTCCTCCCTCAGGATATTTACTAATGCCATGTTTAATACAATTCTCTACTAAAGTTTGAACCATCATTGGAGGTACATTTAAAGTTAAAGTGTTTGGATTTATATCGAAATTAAAATTTAATCTTTCTTCAAATCTAATATGTTCTAACTCTAAATAATCTTTTACTAAAACTAATTCTTCTTCAAGAGTAATAAATTTGTTTTTATGCATCATTAATGTATTTCTCAAAATGTTTGATAATTGAGTTATAGCTACTTTGGCTTTCTTTGGATCTTCATCTACTAAAGCTCTAATGCTATTCATACTATTAAACATGAAATGCGGATTTAATTGAGATTTTAATTTATTAAGCTCTACTTCTTTCGTATTGGCTTCTAATTTAAGATTTTGAATTTCTGTTTTTTTATAGTTATCAAAAAAGTGAAATCCAAAATAAATAACTGACCAAATAATAAAAATTAATACTAAGCTTAATATTTTTGAAGTAGCAGCTAATAGATCTATTTCTTCGGTAGAGTGGCTAAATAGATTAACGATGCTAATATTGATAATAAAAAACAGTATCGACATGATTAATGAGGATACAATAATTATAGGAATTTGAAAAAAAACATTTACTTTAAGAATATTGTATTTTAAAACAATAAATCGGTAGGCATGAGTAATAGTGATGCCTAGCGGCAGCCAAATTAAAAACAAAAGAATGTCTTTGAAATTTGTATTGTAGCTTAGTTTAAAGAAAAATAGATTAATGGCGGCATACAATGTCCAACCAATAAATTGGCATGTCCAGTATATGTTGTTTTTTTTACTCATATTAGTTAATTCCTAACCAAGTTTTTCTTGCAATTAGTTGTTGTTGAGTAGCTTTTTCATTTACTTCAATTATATCTGTTTCAGTTACTTTAACCGGTTTAACTTTAGCTTTTAGTTCTTTAATTGTTTCGTTTCCTTTTTTATCTTTTCTTAATACTTCAATAATAAGTTTGTCGCCTGGTTTAGCATTTTCCATATAGCTTCCTAACACATCTTTCATATTATCTAAAGACAGTTTTCTGTTATTAAATGTGATGATTTCGTCCTCTTCTTTAAACTTTAATTTCTTTCCAAAATCATCTAATTTATCTGTATTTACAACTACTAAGTGATTAGATGTAGGGTTATAACCAACCGAAATTCCACCTAAAGTGATTCTTTCTTCCACGCGTTTTTCTTCGTATGTCAAACCAACCATTTCAAAAATCTGTTTGTATGGTAATGGTTTAGGACCAGCGACATGATTATCTAAAAAGGTTCTAATTTCTTTAAACGTTAATTTTTCAATATCATTAAATAAGTCCTCATCGTTAAACGATTTGTTTTTGCCATATTGTTTTGATAAATCCTTCATTAATTCTTGTGTTCCATAATTACCATTACTGTAATAGCGTAACATAATATCCATGCACATACCAATTAAAGCACCTTTTTCATATACATTGTTATACTCTTTTTTGTATTTATCCAAAGCATATTTGCTCATTACCGTAAATGGTACTGTATCATTATAGTTCTGACGAGCATTTTGCATTTTACCAACCATTAAATCAAAAAAGTCATCAAATTCAATTAATCCAGTTTTTACTTGCATGTGATGTGCCGCATATTCAGTTAAGCCTTCGTATAACCATAAATGCTTGCTCATTTGTGGGTTATTAAAATCAAAATCTCCAATTTCTTTAGAGTGAATACTTAAAGGTGTTACAATATGAAAAAATTCATGAGCCGAAACATCTCTTATTTCTTGAGCAATAGCAGCTGTATCAGCTTCGGGTAAATAATAAAAAGATGAGTATGAGTGTTCTAATGCACCTGCAGAACCACTTAAAGAAGGTTTATCCGAAAAATAAAATAAGAAAGCGTATTTATCAATTGGTAATTCTCCACCTAAATATTCAGCTTGAGCAAATAGTAATTCTTTTAAGTTTCGAGCTATAAAATTAGACGTTAATATTTTATTAGGTGAGTAAACAGAAATTAAAACTTGAGCTTTACCCACTTGAATAGATGTAGTATCTGGCTGTGAATACATGATAGGAGAATCTACCAAAGCATGATAATTGAAAACAGAGATGACATCTTTCAATTCTCCTGACTTTAAATTTGTTAAACTAGTTGATGCATAAAATCCTTTAGGTTTTGTAAATTCTAAAATAAAATTGGCATCTAGTTTATTTTTAAAGTAACCAAAAAAACCATGTGTATTTAAACAAAAGTTTTTTCCTTCTTCAATATTTGTTCCTCCAGGTTCAAAAACTATTTTTTCTTTAATATCTGTGTCCCAAGTATCTTCTACTTCATAGCTTATTTCTTTAATAGCATTTGCTGGCGATAATTTATAGGAGTTTTTATCTAATATCTCAACTTTTATAGTTTGCCCATCTTTACCTTCTACTTTAAAGTTAGATACAAATCTTCCAAAATCATACACGTCGTATGTTCCTGGTACCATGGCAGGAAACATAAACACAGTTTCATTGTCAGTAATATCTGGCGGGGTTAATTTAATAGTTAATTTATCGTTTTTAACTAAAGTTAAATCAACATAGTAATGATAATCTCCATCAGCAAAAGCTTGATTAATAGAGAATAGGGTGGAGATAAATAAAAGAGCTTTTTTCATAAATTTTTGATTAACGAATTAATAATTTCCAGTTAGAGAGTTTGTACTTTTTGAATAAAATAAAAAAACAGATGGCCGCCATGATTATCCAAATAATAAATTCACCTGATGGATTTTCGCTAGAAGTGTATAGTATAGCATCAGTTTGTAAAACTGAGTTTTTAGAGCATACCAATAAACTTGATACTAAATTGTTAGCACAATGAATGCCCATGGCTAATTCTGCTCCTTCATCTAACAAGGTTAATACAGCTAAAAAAGCTCCAAAGAAAATATAGTATGGCATCATAATTAATAAGCCATGAGCTTTCGCTTCTGGGTTAGAAGCATGCATTAATCCAAATAATACTGAGGTAATAATTAATGGAGCAATACCATTTTTAAAAGCTAATCCAAATCCTTGTATTAAATAGCCTCTAAAAATTAATTCTTCAGTAGCTGTTTGTATAGGGATTAATAATACTGAAACGATTAATAAAATAAAGAAAGGCCCTGCATTAAATCTCACTTCAATATCTTGAGGGGAAATAAGATAAGAAACAATTGTAAGAATAATGATTAATATCCCCCAAACTCCAAATGAAAAAAAATAGCGTTTCCATCTGATATTTTCATATCCTGTGATGATTGAGGTTAGTGATTTTTTTTGAATGAATTTAAGAGCTAGCCATAAAAATAATAATGTGAAAACAAACATTCCCATCATTAAAGCCAAAAGCAAGGATTTGTTGATTCCTATTTTTTCGGGGTTAAATAAAATATTAGGATTCTCCGCAATTTCATTCATGGTGATTCCATGACTCATTGCTGCCGAAAGCAAAGGAACCATCATAATTAATTGAAAGGATAAATAGCCTAAAAAAGCAGCAACAATACCAAGTAAATATTGCCAAAATTCGTTTTTACCTGTAACGTAGCCTTTTAATAAAAATAGATTACTAAATGGGAAAGGATTAACGTTTTTATCTTCAATTGTGTTATTTGTTTCCATACTATACAAAATTATCATTTTTATGGAGTTTTATAAATTTTATACATAAATGGTTTATTACACCATTTATCGGCGTATTTTAATCTCGATTGATTTAGAGAAACTGAGTTTAATCAGTAAAAGAAGCTTAATGAATCACATTTAAAAATTTATATTTGCATCATGAATTCATTAAAACTAAACATCGTTTTACTAATAGCTATTAGTGTATTTTATTCTTGTGGAACTAGTTCAGATTCAAAAGAAAGAATCTTAAAAGAACCATCAACCATTGAGCAATTAGGAGAATTATTATTCAACGATTCTATTTTATCTAGAGGAAATCAAGTAAGTTGCGCATCTTGTCATAAACCAGAATTTGCATTTGCAGATAATACCTCGGTTAGTTTTGGTGTGGATAGTTTAAAAGGTGGTCGTAATACACCAAGTGCCATGAATCAATCGGGTAGAGTATTTCAGTTTTGGGACGGAAGAATGGAAACGTTAGAAGAGCAAGCTGCCGGACCAATTGAAAACCCAGTAGAAATGGATTTGCCTTTATCTGCCGCAGTTGATAAATTGAATAAACATGAGCAATATAGGAAGTTTTTTATAAAAATATTTGGACATCCAGCTGATAAGAAATCAGTAACGGATGCGATTGCTGCCTTTGAAAGAACTTTAGAAACAAGTAACT
>JBEIPP010000264.1:0-2737 GCA_040376995.1 Flavobacteriales bacterium | reverse complement strand
AATTTTCAGCTGCTAACAACAGCTATTTGTTATGGCTTTTGTTTTGGCAAATGAAATTGGAATTGATAAATTTAAAGAAACAAACTGCGAACGGACTGCGCACTTCGCGCACTAAAGCCACACCAAATAGCTTAGACCGTTGTGCGCAATTTCAAAAATGAAAATCCTTAAGCTTTTATTATTGACTTTAATTCTTTTCTCTTGTAGGGAGAATAGTAAAAATAAATTCAATAAAATGGAATCATCAATTAAATCAAATGATTCAAGTAAATTGGATATTCTATCTGATAATGAAGATTGTCAAACTTGGCTTTCTAAATCCGATACAATTCTTCCTAATGGAACATTTATCAAATACATTAAAAAGGAAGGAACTGTAAAAATTGAATGGGGAAATGAGAGATTTAAAAGAATACTTACCAATGATTATGCATGTGATGGAGCTCCGTCATGGATACCGACTATAAGATGGTCGACAACAAAGCATCTTGGACTTAAGTATGGTTGTGGTTCACCATGCTGGGGAACAATCATTTTACCATTAAATCAAAAAGACTCTGTTATTGAGAGAATGTATGATTTAGAGAAAGACTTAACAAATAATAAAATCGTTTATTTAGATAATGAGAGCTACGATAGGATAATTGTCGAGAATTATGAAACAGGTTATAAGACAATTATTAATTATGAATTTAGATGTAAAGCCGCGTTTACTGGTTATTGTATTGATACACTAATTATAAGCAAAGATTCACTAAAAATTAATTGGCTTGACTGGAAAGATGATGGCAAAACAAGTTTTATTTTTTCTGAGAGTTTTAAAATAAATGAATGAAACTGCGCACAACAACATGTATGCGCTATGGCTGGGAAAATAGTTTTAACTTTATTATATAGAAAAGCCACAGCGCATACACAGACCGTTGTGCATCATTTACCCTTGGACAAATTTCCCACTTGATAAAACGACTGACATTAATTTTGACAATTCTGACAACAACAGCCTGGTGTCAGGTGACAGTTAATGGGACTGTAATTGCAAAGGAAGACAACTCAGCATTACCTGGAGTCTATGTTGTTGAAAAAGGAACTGAAAACAAGACGACTACAGATGCAGACGGGAAATTTTCAATTACAGTGACTGACCCAAATTCGACTCTTGTGTTTTCATTCATCGGATTTCAGGTGCAAGAATTACAGTTAAATGGAAGAACCCAAATAACAATGGTTCTTAAATTAGACTGCATCAAGGACTTTTTTGACGCATATCACATTATTTTATATGCAAATAGCGGACTAGTTCACAACCCTGTTGGCGGACAAATTGAAATTTCATCACCTTATACATCTATTGGCGTTGTAAAAGGTTCTTACAGCTATCAAACAAATCTAGATGAAAATGAATTTCAAACTGGACAAGTAGAGCTTAGTCATCCAATATCCACTTGTGAATTTGATATGGACTTCAGATGGAGCTACCGAAACGTTTCGTTTAACAAGGACTTTCAATCAATTACTAATTCAGGTGAGGCACAACTTAATTTGAGAAAAATAAATCTTATTGCAGGGTATAGCCATTTGGACATGAATAAAATTGCTGAGAATACGACCAAAGCTTCATCGGGTATTTTACTTGGACTTGGAAAAGAGTTTTTCTTCCGACCATTTTATGGAACAGTTTCAGCAAAAGCCGCCATATATGACAAGAACGTTGAGTATCAAGCCGAAATTAAAAGTGGATACAGATGGTTTCAATATTTCATTAGGTATTACAAATTGGACTCGTTTGATGAATTAAGTTTAGGTGTAGGAGCACAATTTAGTTATCGTAAAAAGAGGAGATAAGGGTAAACGCTGCACAACAGCATGTTTCTGCAATGGTGCCGTGACGAGTTGGTATAAAGTTCTATCTTCGTTCAACGGTTTCGTTTCGTGGGACAGGACGCGGCTTCGGAAAGGCACCACTGCAGAAACACAAACGTTGGCAGCAAGTGTGAAATAGATTCGCGCAAATTGACAAATATGAAAAAAACAATTTTATTAACACAGAACGGACTAAGCGGGACAGTTTCCAAGTGGTTATTCATAATACTTGGACTTTCTAATTCAATAAATGGAGTTAGAAATTTGACCGAGACACCTTTGACGAACTGGGGACTTGGACTTGGAATTTTACTTTTGACAAGTGGACTTCTAATGGCGACACTCGGACTAATTTTATTCAATCCGACAAATATGTTCGCTCCCAAATTCGTAATTGACGACAATCAAATTCAAATTCGAGAAGACGTTCATGTAAAGACCAAAACAATAAACTGGAATAACATAAAGGAGATTACTTATAAATCTTTTGCATTGGACTTCTTATTAAACGACAACTCAAACAAATTAATCATTCTTCGGACAAATGGAGAGACATCAGTAGAGATAAAGAAATCAATCCGAGAAATTGCGGACAAGAAATCAATAAATATTATTGGGGGTTGACACACCAGCTGCCAACACAATGTTTCTGCTATGGTGCGCTGACGTGTTCCCCGAAGTTTATATCTTCGTTCCACGTTTGGTTTCGGGGACAGGACGCGGCTTCGGAAGCGCACCACAGCAGAAACACAAACGTTAGCAGCAAAAAATTAAATGCGGCAAAACATAATTCAGTTTTTATTTTATAGAAATTTTATTTCAAGACAAATCGGGCGTTTGCTTTAAAAGAGCAGAACTAATCGAGCAATAATTT
>JBEIPP010000236.1:0-3739 GCA_040376995.1 Flavobacteriales bacterium | reverse complement strand
GAATGGTGCAACTTGGAACTTTTCGACTGAAAATAATTTAAACCAGTTTAAAACAAATCCAGAAATGTATGCACCTCAATTTGGGGGATATTGCGCATATGGTACTGCTGGAAATCACAAGGCGCCAACACTAACTGAAACTTGGACAATAATTAATAATAAACTTTATTTTAACTATAACCAATCAGTTAAACAAAAATGGATAAGCAATCAAGACAGTTTGATAAAACAAGCAGAATACCATTGGATAACATTAAAGGATAAAGAATGAAAAAAGAATTATTTATTTCATGGATTTTGCGAATTCTAGCTGCTATTATATTACTACAAACCCTATACTTTAAATTTACAGGAGCAGCCGAATCTATTGAACTTTTCACTAAATTAGGAGTAGAACCGGTTGGACGTATCGGAATTGGAATTATTGAATTAATTACGGGAATTGCTTTACTAATTCCAAGAACTGTTTTTATTGGGGCGGTTTTGGGAACAGGAATAATGCTAGGTGCTATCTTATCACATGTATTTGTTTTAGGAATATCGTCAAATGGAGATGGTGGATTACTTTTTTTACTTGCAATAGTTGTTTTGATATGTTCGATTAGTTTATTGTTTTTACATAAAACAAAAGGGATCAGTTTACTTCATCAGCTCTTATATTCAATCAATAAAAAATAACATTTTGAAATGATTATTTCAAGCATAATTCAACAACTAAACAGTCTAACAAAATTGTTACATCAGCTTTCCGAAAGTCAATTCACACAAAAAATTATACACTTATCAAATGGAACTATTGGTGCTCATACAAGGCATATCATAGAATTATTACAATGCACAGTTAATGGATACAAAATAAATCAAGTAGATTACATTAATAGAACAAGGAATTTATTATTAGAACAGGAACCATCCTTAGCCATAGAGGCGATTGCCGAACTGATCAAAAATATACATTTAGAAGACAAATTGTTACAAATGAAAACCCCATTTGACGCAAATCTTATTTCAACCACCTATTATCGCGAAATAGTGTATAATGAGGAACATATTATTCATCATCTAGCTTTACTTAAAGTAGCATTAATAGAACTGAATTTAAATTTAGTAGAAGAATCATTTGGAATAGCTCATTCTACATTACTATATAAAGAAAATATAAACTGTTAATGGTATAACTTAATTGAAATGTGCACTGTAGTTTACTATCCAACAAAAACAAAAACATTCATAGCATCCTTAAGAGATGAAAATATTAACAGAGCCGAAGCATTACCTCCATTTACTTATAAACAAAACGAGATAAAATTTATAGCACCTAAGGATGGATTAGCCGCAGGTTCTTGGATTGGAATAAATGAAAATGGCACAACCATTGTTTTATTAAACGGTGGTTTTATCAATCATATTCCAAAAGAAACCTATTCAGAAAGCAGAGGAACTATTGTAATATCAATGCTAACATCAAATAATCCAATTGAATTTTGGCAAAATAAGAATATGGATAATCTAGCACCACATACTTTAATATTCTATTCAAATGACCAATTATACCAATTAGTATGGGATGGGAATGAGAAGAAAAAATGCATACTAGACAAGACCACTCCCTATATATGGTCATCCGCAACTTTATACGATAAGCATGCAGCTAAGTATAGAGAAAATCTTTTTAACCAGTGGCTACAAACTGAACCACTTTTCACTAAAAATGCTTTACTCCAATTTTTTAGAGAAAAAACAGATCATTTAAATGGTTTTATTATTAAAAGAGATAATGAAATAAGCACCTTAAGTTATTCCTTTATTGAACTTCAAAAAGATGAAAAAGCTATAGTAGATTATATTGACCTTAGAAATAATGTAGAATCAAAAGTAAAGATTTCAATTAGACAATTAATTCATGACTTTAATTAAGAATCAGCAGAATGTAACTTCTTGGGTTAATCTATATTCGGATATGCTGTATGGATTTGCACTTAAAAGAACAAATAACGAGGAAAACGCCAAAGATCTAGTTCAAGAAACATTTTTATCAGCATGGCGAAATATAGAAAAATACAATAATCAGATTTCTGTAAAAACTTGGTTATTCGCCATTCTTAAAAACAAGCTAATTGATTATTACAGGAAAGCTGCAATGAATTTAACAGAGGAACTTATAAAAGACGACACAGAGGAATATTTTGATATAAACGGGCATTGGGTTACATCAGCATATCCAATAAAGTGGGAAAAGATAAATCTTGAGTCAAAAGAATTTTATACGATTTTAAAAAATGGATTAAAAGAGTTGAAAAATGTTCAAGCTACAGTATTTACGATGAAATATATAGACGACATGAACAGTAATGAAATTTGCAAAATACTAAATCTAACAACCGCTAATTATTGGGTTATCATGCATAGAGCAAAAATTCAATTAAGAGCCTATTTAGAAAAGAACTGGAATAATCAATAAAAATATTTTTATGAGTATATCATGTAAAAAAGCAACAGAATTGGTTTCTAAAAAAGAGGAAGGGAAAATATCGTGGTCAGAAAAATATCAGCTAATACAACATATGGCAGTATGTTATTTATGCAGATTTTTTGTTTCACATAATAAACAAATTCTGAAAAGTGCGAATGAATACAAAAACAAAGAATTGGATAATAAACTATCAAGTAGTAACAAGACTGCAATGATTAATGCAATCTTAGATTCAGAATAAGTATGAGTTTGATCAAAAAGTTTCAGCTGATTGCTAGAATACAATATATAAAAATAACGAATTGGGAGTTTTGGCCATTCAATATTGTTTATATTCCAATATTTGTATACTGGCTATATTTATCTATTAAATGCAGATCATTTTTCTTTTTTAGCACCAGCAATCCTGCCATTAAAAATGCTGGATTTTTAATGGAAAGCAAGTATGATATATATGAAACTATGCCAGAATACTTGTACCCAAAAACTATTTTTATAACCCCAGGTAAAGATATAAAGCTAATAACACTCCAACTAGAGGCAAAAGGAATACAACTACCATTTATAGTAAAACCTGATACAGGAATGCGTGGATTAAAAGTAAAACTGCTGCATACATTCGAAGATTTATATACCTATCATTCTAATTCAACATTCAGTTATCTAATTCAAGAATATATTGCATATGAAAATGAAGTAGGAATTTTTTATATTAGATATCCAGGCGAAAAATCAGGTATGATTACTGGCATCGTAGGAAAAGAATTCTTAACAATTATAGGGGATGGCATATCTACTATAGAAACGCTTGTAAAAAAGAATGATCGTCACTTATTACAATTAAATAATCTAAGGGTTATTTACGGCAATACTTTAAAAGAAATACTACCATTTAATGAAAAATACACTTTGGTCCCTTATGGAAACCACAGTAGAGGATCTAAATTCATAGATTTAAGCAATTTAATTGACGAGCAATTATCTTCAACAATCAATTCAATTTGTCAATCAATTCCTGACTTTTATTATGGCCGATTAGATATTAAGTTTAAAAATTGGGAAGACTTGAAAAATGGGAAAAATTTTTCAATTATAGAAGTCAATGGAGCTGGAAGTGAACCAACTCATATATATGACCCGAAACACAGCATTTTTTATGCTTGGAAGGAAATAAAATTGCATTGCAAAATTTTATATGAAATCAGCATGGCAAATAAAAAAATAAGGGGATTGGCATTTATGACAACAAGAGAGGGTATGAAAATG
>JBEIPP010000187.1:0-5706 GCA_040376995.1 Flavobacteriales bacterium | reverse complement strand
TTTCTCATTAGAGGTCTCGCCATTAAATTCAATTCCTGGAATTTCTTTTTCTAATTGCTCTTTCATGTAGTTTTTTAAACCTTGTATATGAGCAATATGTTCATTCATTTCGGTATAACAAATTTCTAAAGCTTTTGCTAAACCAATAATACCTTGGGTATTTTCGGTTCCGCCTCTCATATTACGTTCTTGTGCGCCACCATGAATCATTGGTTGAATTTTTACGGTATGGTTTACATATAAAAAACCAATACCTTTTGGTCCGTGAAATTTGTGAGCGGCACAAGTAATAAAATGTACTTTTATTTTCTGTAAATCCATTGGGTAATGCCCTATAGTTTGTACAGTGTCGCTATGAAAAATAGCATTATATTTTGCGCAAATTTCCCCTACTTTTTCTAATGGTAATAATGTACCAATTTCATTATTAGCATGCATTAATGATACAAAAGAGCGTTCGTTATTTTTCAATAATTCCTCTAAATGATTTAAATCAACATTCCCTTTGGCATCAATATTTACCCAGCTTAATTTGATTTTACCTTCCTTTTCTAAAACTTGTAAAGTATGCTCCACTGCATGATGTTCAATCTTACTAGTTATAGCATGCTTAATATGTAATGAATGAATGCTTTGATTAATCACCATGTTGTCAGCTTCTGTACCACCAGAAGTGAAAAATATTTCGGCAGGGGCTACATTCAATAATTTAGCAACGGTTTTACGAGCTACTTCAATAGCAGATCGTGTTTTGCGACCAAAGGCGTGTATAGAAGATGGATTACCATATTCTTCACGCATGTATGGTAACATGGCATCTAATACTTTTTCATCTAGTTTGGTTGTTGCCGCGTTATCTAAATATACTTTCATTTCTTTCTAGTTTCTAACCGCAAAGACCGCAGAGTTTTTTCGCAAAGGTCGCAGTGTTTTTTATTATTTGAACGGCAAAGTTCGTAAAGTTTTGTTTACTTGTTTTTTTAAGAGCTTCTAATTTCTTTCAACTATTAGATTCTTAATTGTCACATTAACTAATTATCAAATAGATTAATTTTTAATAATCTCTTTAATATCCTCAATAATTTTTTTTGCCAAAGCATCTGCTGTACTCACGCTTTCACTCTCGCTATAAATTCTGATAATTGGCTCTGTATTTGATTTTCGTAAATGTACCCATTCCTTATCAAATTCAATTTTCACGCCATCAATTGTATTCACTGGCTGTTTAGCGTATTTTTCTTTAATACTTACTAAAACTTTGTCAACATCAATTTCTGGTGTTAGTTCAATTTTATTTTTTGAGATATAATAGTTCGGATATGATTTACGCAGCATAGAGCATGATTTACCATACTTTGCTAAGTGCGTTAAAAAGATTGCAACGCCAACTAAGGCATCTCTTCCGTAATGTAATTCAGGTAAAATAACACCGCCATTTCCTTCTCCACCAATAATAGCGTTGGTAGATTTCATCATGTTTACCACATTAACCTCGCCCACCGCCGAAGCAGAGTAGGAACCCCCCATTTTTTCGGTTACATCACGCAATGCACGTGTTGAAGATAAATTTGAAACCGTATTACCTCCTTTATGGTATTGCAATACAGCATCAGCTACTGCTACTAAAGTATATTCTTCTCCAAACATTTCTCCGTCTTCGCAAACTAATGCTAAACGATCTACATCTGGGTCAACACTAATACCCACATGAGAACCCGTTTTTAAAACCGCTTCTGATAAATCTCTTAAATGTTCAGGCAATGGCTCAGGATTATGAGCAAAATGACCAGTTGGTTCGCAATGAATTTTATGAATAGTTTTTACACCCAATGCCTCTAATAACATAGGAATAACAATTCCTCCGCTTGAGTTAACTGCATCCACAGCTACTGAGAAGTTAGCTTTTTTAATAGCTTCCACATCTACATAAGGTAATTGTAATACCTTATCAATATGAATTTGCAATAAATCATCACGTTGCTCATAAGAACCTAATTGATTGACATCGCTATACGTAAAATCTTCTTTATCAGCTAGTTCTAAAATATATTTTCCTTCACTATCACTAATAAATTCACCTTTATTGTTTAATAATTTTAAGGCATTCCATTGTTTTGGGTTGTGGCTAGCAGTTAAAATAATACCGCCATCAGCGTTTAATTCAGTAACGGCAACTTCAACGGTTGGCGTTGTACTTAATCCTAAGTCAATCACATGAATACCTAAACCTACTAAGGTTCCACAAACAATGTTGTTTACCATTTCGCCTGATAAACGAGCATCACGACCAATAACTACTGTTATCTTTTTATCAGCAGCAGAGACTGAGCTTGTCGAAGTTGAGCTTGTTGAAGACTTAATCCAACTTCCATAAGCGGATGCAAATTTTACAATATCTAAAGGGCTTAATCCATCACCTGGCTTACCACCAATGGTACCTCTAATGCCTGAAATACTTTTTATTAAAGTCACGTTAATTTTTATTTATAGTCGCACAAATATAATATTAGCCTTCACATTAAAAGCAACTAATTTTCTACAAAATACACTATATTTTGTTTAAAATTAAGCTCTAAATTGTGTTTTTTAACCTTAAATTTGTATTTATTATTATTTAGAAGTTTTTGTATGAGTGAATTTGAAGGAGATGGATTAAGCAACCAAGATTTCGAAAAAAGTTTAAAGCGATTTGAGGATATGATTTCTTCTGGAACTCAGCAGTTTTTTGATGCTGATGAATTGGAAGAAATTATTGATTACTATATGCAATGGTTTAATTTAGAGTTAGCTAAAAAAGCATTAGACTTTGCATTAGATCATTATCCGTATTCATCTTCTTTAAAAATTAAATTAGCACAATTTTTATCATCGCAACATAAAACCCATGAAGCTCTATCTTTATTAAATGATGTAGAGCAGGTAGAAAGTAGCAATAGTGAATTGTATATGACTCGTGGCTATATTTATAGCCAGATGGGTTTGAGTGAGCAAGCAGTTGAAAATTATAAAAAAGCATTGCCTTTATCAGAATATCAAGATGAAGTATATGTTGCTATTGGTATTGAATTTTTAAATGATGATAAAGCGGATGATGCCTTGTATTATTTAAAAAAAGCGATTAAAGTAAATTCTGATAATGATGTGGCGTTAAACGAACTTTCCTTATGCTTTGAAATGACAGGAAAAAGCGAAGAAGCCATTTCATTTTATGAAAACTATATAGAAGAAAAACCATACAATCATTTTGCTTGGTTTAATTTAGGTATAAGCTATAATCGTTTAAGCTTATTTGAAAAAGCAATTGATGCTTATGATTATGCGATTGCAATTAAAGATAATTTCTCGTCGGCCTATTTTAATAAAGCAAATTCTTTAGCCCAATTAGATAGATATTTAGAAGCTATTGAAGTATATAAAGAAACTTTTAAGCACGAAGAGCCAGATGCTAGTACCTACTATTACATCGGAGAGTGTTACGAAAATTTAAATCAGTACGAAGAGGCTTTAGTAAATTATAACAGAGCTATTAAATTAGATGCAGCTCATGCCGATGCATGGTTAGGAATAGGCATCGTATTAGATTATCAAAACAGAATTACAGAAAGTATCCATTACATAAAAAAAGCCATTGAAATAAATCCTAATATGCCCGAGTATTGGTATGTGTTTGGAGAAGTTCAGCATAAATTAGGTTTTTTAGAGGAAGCGGCTTCTGCTTACCAACGCGTTATTGAATTAGGATACGAGGAATTTGATATTTATATCGATTATGCAAAATTATTGCATGATGCCGAGTATTATAAAGACTGCGAAAAAGTATTAGCAGAAGGCATTCAAAAATTTCCAGATGCTCCTGAATTGTATTACCGCATGAGTGGTTTGCAAATGGAACTAGGAAGAAAACAAGAAGGTTTAGTGTTTTTAGAGAATGCTCTTGAAATGGACTATGATAAACACACTGACTTATTAGAATATTTGCCCATATTAGAAACAGATGTTGCGGTTATGCAACTGATACAATCATTTAAAAATAAACCGTTATGAACTTAAAAACAGCATCAGACTACAATGTCGTTTTATCTCACTTACCCGAACGTACTCTTAAACCAAGAGATCGTGGATTAACAATGGTTATGGATAAAGGAATTTCATTAAAACATGCAGAGGATTTTGTTGAAAGTTATGCAGATTATGTTGATTTTGTGAAGTTAGGATTTGGAACTTCTGTGATGTCAAAAAACGTAAAAGAAAAAATCAAATTATATAAGCAAGCGGGAATAAAGACGTATGTTGGTGGTACTTTATTTGAAGCATTTGTGGCTCGTGGCAAGTTTGATGATTATCAAAAATTTATTGATTCTTATGGATTAGACACCGCTGAAGTAAGTGATGGAAGTATAAATATTGACCACGAAAGCAAATGTAAGTTCATTAGTACATTAGCTAAAAATTATACAGTGTTATCAGAAGTGGGATCTAAAGAAGAAGGAATAATTATTCATCCCGCAAAATGGGTAAGTATGATGAAGGCCGAGTTAGAAGCTGGATCATTTAAGGTAATTGCCGAAGCGCGTGAGAGTGGAACTGTAGGTATTTTTCATAAAAATGGAAGCGCACATTCCATGTTAATTACACGTATTACCAGTAAAATTAAGGTAGAAGATATTATTTGGGAAACACCACAAAAATCGCAACAAGTATATTTTATTAATTTATTTGGTGCTAATGTAAACGTTGGTAATATTAGCGTGGATGATGTCATTCCATTAGAAACATTACGTATTGGTTTACGAGGAGATACTTTCTTTAACTATTTACCTGAAGGAACAAAAGACAAAACTTTTTAATGAGAAAATTACAATACATATTTGCATTGTGTTTTATGACAGGAACAATTTGTTCTCAAGATGTATTTCCATCAAATACATTTGTGCAAACATGTATACAAAAAGAAATTTGTTTTGCGAATCAAAATTCAGCCAATTTGTTTTATAATGAAGCAAGTAGTGAGTTTTATGTAGTGATTGATTTTAAAAAATTTAAAATAGGCGTTGATAGTTTAGATGCTTGGTTAGATGATTTAGATGATACGAAATTTATTTTCAAAGGTTCCTTAAGTTCAGATAAAATGCCTGCTTTAAGTAATAATGGATTTAAAACACTACAAGTAAATGGTAATATTACTTTTAATAATGTAATACATTCATATTCGATTGATTTGGTTTTATTTAAAATCTCAGCAGATGGTATGTTGTTCAGAAATACTGGCAACGATTATTTTGACAGGATAAGAAGTAATATTCAAATTTCTTTTAAACCCAAAGAATATAAAATAGATAAAAATCCACGTCATCTTAAAAAAACAATATCTATTAATATAGGAAGTGGTTATATTAACCCATTAAAACCAGGTATGGAGAGTTTTATTCAAAATTAATATTAAACAAACACGATTATGAAAGAAATAACAGCGCAAGAATTAAAACAATTAATCGACGAGAAAAAAGATTTTCAATTAATTGATGTAAGAGAAGAATATGAATTTGATGAAGCTAATATCAAAGGAGAATTAATTCCTATGGGCGAAGTAATGGATAACATTGATAAAATATCAAAGGATAAACAAGTGGTTATTCACTGCCGAAGCGGTAAACGCAGCGCCACAGTTATTGGTGCGTTAGAAAGTCAACATGGTTTTACAAACTT
>JBEIPP010000013.1:0-31485 GCA_040376995.1 Flavobacteriales bacterium | reverse complement strand
GAGAGTTGAAAGCTTAATAAAACAGACACTTTTTTGACTGAAGCATAGTAACCACTATGATGAAGGAGAAAAAGTGGCAAAGCGTTCTGTTTTGAAGAGGTTTCAGCTCGTAATAGATTTTCTAATGCGTAATCTGGGTTCAAGCTACTCAATTTCGTATTTGGGCAACCAAAACCCTCAAAAAGTTTATTATCAAAGGCTTTGTGCTTGATGATGAACGTTTAAAGCAAGGAAAGCGCTTTGGTAAAGACTATTTTTTTAAGCAAGCAAAAAAGAGAGGCAGCATGAAGCAACTAATAAAGTTGGGTGCATATAGACAGAGAATGTTTCAAAACCCGCACTTCTTTTAGCTGAAAACCGTTATGTTCAATGCGCCCAGTGACAATTCCAAAGACAATTTTACGGTAGACAATAAGCTTTTCGGTTTCTAAAAAAGTACGTGCCGACAAGAACAGGGTTTCATAGAAACAATTTAGGGAACTTGAAACGGTTTTTAGTTTTTACTTTCCTGCCCTCTTTTTTCGGCCCGCTAGCTAGCGGGCCGTTTTGGCTATCCCTAATTTAGCACATTTGTTTTTTGTCCTCCATAGACACTAACGCAATTGCAAAAATCAAAAGAGCTAAATTCCTTCCTTTCAAATAGGTGTGCTTTGCACTTTTTTTGCGCGTGTGCTTAATGCACTAAAAGGCGCGCAAAAGGCGTGTGGTATTTTAATGATGATGAAAAGATAAATTGTATACAAAGTATCCCATTCCCACAACAATAATCAAATAAGCACTGATTAAATCCATCTTATTAAAAATGGGGAATTTTTCCTGCTTTTGTGTTAACTTTTTTCCAATAAAAGAAAAAATGATTGCTAATAAAAACATCACAATTACAAAACCAAAAACATAAATAAGCACATAGCCAAAAGAATTAGTAAAACTCCCTGTTTGCCCAGCCATAAAAAAGGCTGCGATAGCAGATGGACAAGGTATTAATCCACTTAAAATTCCAATTAATGCAGTTGTTTTATGTGTATGTGTAGGCTTATTAACGGATGCTGTATGCAATTGCAAACCATTTACATTAATTGATTTTTTTATAGGAGCGTTTTTATGATGGTGATGTGTGCAACTAGAAGAACATACATGCTTATTGTTTTTGATTTTATAAAGCATGTATCCTCCAATAGACACTAAAATTAATGGTGACATAATACCCAAAATGTGCTCTGCTTTTTCAGAATCAAAAAGAGGAAATAAATAAGAAACTACAAAGCCAATGGCTAACAACATAAAAGTATGAGAAAATGCCATGCTAAAAACAAGCGTCAATAAATGGTTTTTAGCATTTTTATTCCCTAAAGTATACGAAGCCATGGCGGTTTTGCCATGCCCAGGTTCCAATGCATGCATGGCTCCTAAAGCAAAAGCAGCTCCAGTATTTAATATACTTACCATGAAACAAATATATACTATTTATTATAATAGCAACAATGTTGCGATTTATTTTTTTATCTTTACTTTTATTAAAATGAAAAAGGCACCACAAATATTAGATGAATTGGGATTTCGTAAAACTGAAATTCGGATAAAAGTATTAGAACATTTACAAAAAGTAGAGAAAGCTGTTTCTCAACCTGAACTCGAAAAAAAATTCAATAAATTAGCAGATAGAGTGACGCTTTATCGCATTCTCTCTGCTTTTGAAGAAAAGGGTATTATTCACAAAATAATGGATGTTCACGGCGTGGCAAGATATGCGATGTGCAACGAAAAACATTGTACCGAGCTCGAACATCATGATGAGCATGTGCATTTTAATTGTACTGAATGTGGTGATGTTGTTTGTTTAGATTCCGTAAAAGTGCCTGACATAAAACTTCCTAAATCGTTTTCATTATCCCGTTTAAATTTAAACATTGAAGGCACTTGCGATAACTGTCAAAAATAAAACATAAAAGCAACAAAGTTGCGTATCTAAACTTTTATTTATATTATTGCAACTTTATTGCAATAATATAATTATGAAAAAATTACCAGTTACCGTATTAAGCGGTTTTTTAGGCGCAGGTAAAACTACTTTACTAAATCATGTACTAAACAATAAGCAAGGCTTAAAAGTGGCTGTTATTGTTAACGACATGAGTGAAATTAATGTAGATGCTAAATCTGTAGAACGCGAAGGTAATCTATCGCGCACAGAAGAGAAACTCGTAGAAATGATTAACGGCTGCATTTGTTGCACGCTTAGAGAAGATTTAATGGTGGAAGTTGAGAAACTAGCTAAACAAAACAAATTTGATTATTTACTCATTGAAAGTACAGGAATTTCTGAGCCTGTGCCTGTGGCACAAACTTTTTCGTTTGTGGATGATGAAAAAGGGATTGACCTTTCTAAATTCAGCTTTATTGATTGTATGGTTACGGTTGTTGATGTATTTAATTTTCCTGCTGATTTTGGAACTAATGAAACATTAATGGATAGGGAGTTAACCAATATGGAAAATGACTACCGCACCATTGTCAATCTTTTAACCGATCAAATAGAATTTGCTAATATCATTATCCTTAATAAAATTGATTTAGTTTCTCCTGATCAAGCTGCTATTATTGAGGCAATCATTAAAAAATTAAATCCCACCGCTAAAGTGATAAAAAGCACATTTGGTAAAATTGACCCGTCCGTTATTTTAAATACAGGCTTATTTAATTTAGAAGAAGCAGAAGGCTCTGCTGGATGGATTAAGGAATTAAATGGAGAACATACCCCCGAAACCGAAGCATACGGAATTTCATCTTTTGTATATAGAGATAAAAGGCCTTTTCATCACGATCGTTTTTGGAATTACGTTAATGAAAACTTTTCGTCAAATATTGTAAGAAGTAAAGGATTATTTTGGATAGCCTCTCGCCCTGATCAAGCATTAAGTTGGAGTCAAGCTGGCGGTTCATTAAGAGCTGATAGCGCAGGGGTTTGGTGGGCTAGTTTGCCATTTAGCGAGCGAATAAAAAGAGCCTCATTTTTAGATAACCAAAAATTGATTGAAGAAAAATGGGATAAAGAGTTTGGCGACAGACTTAATGAATTAGTAATTATTGGGCAAGACATGAATGAAAAAGAAATCAGAGAAGATTTAGAAGCTTGTTTGTGCACACCCGAAGAAGTTAAATGGATGCATGATAAAAAGTATACAGAAGATGCTTGGCCTCTTGGACCAATAACCTGCGAAGTAAATTAAATAAAAAAGCCAGTATGTTATTACTGGTTGATAGGAAGTAATTATTTAAATCTTCAATTCTCCCTTATCAACTAAATGTTTTACTTTAAAAATAGCAGCTACACTAATTCCGTCTGTTATTTCTCCATTCATTACCATTTCAAAAGCTTCATTAATATGTACTTTTTTTACTTTTAAATCTTCACTATCTTCTGGTTCAGCTTCTTCAAATGTTAAATCGGTTGCTAAAAACACAAAAGCATGTTCGTCGGTTGCCGAATTGCTTAAATGTAATTGCATAATTTCTTCAAAGTTTTTAGCAACAATACCAGTCTCTTCTTTTAGTTCTCTTACAGCTGTATTAATTGGTTCTTCTCCTAGTGGACCACCTCCTTCTGGAATTTCCCAACTATAGGCATTTAATGGATAACGCCATTGCCCCACTAGCCAAGTAAAGCCATCTTTGCTTAATGGTAAAATTCCAATGGCTTTGTTTTTAAAATTTACAACACTATAAATTGCAGGATTACCGGCTGGGTTAATCGTTTGGTGTTTATTGACGGCAATCCAAGCCGATTCGTAAACCAACTCTGATGATAGCGTTTTCCAAGTATTTAAAGGGTTTTCAGCGCTCATAAAATGTTAAATTTTTATTCAATCAGTCAAACATAGGTTTCACACTGTTAAATTGTTAATATTAGGGTTATTTTCGTAAATTTAGAAACTTAAACTATTTTAAATTCGTAAAAGTTAAAAATTGTTATGTTGCGAAAACTGCTACTATTTATTACCCTTTTTATTACTAGCGTTTTATCTGCTCAAACATTGTATTGGGTTGGTGGTTCTGGTTATTGGAATGATATAAATCACTGGTCTTATGTGAGTGGAGGAGCGCCTGCAAATGTTATTCCTACTGCGAGTTCAGATGTTATTTTTGATAATAGTTCGTCTTCTGCTAATTTTACCATACACGCTTTACATAGTTTTCAATGTAAATCATTTTTTGCTCGAAATACAATCTTTAATATTAACATTATCGGGTCCCCAAATGTAGATTTTACTATTAATGAAAATGTTACTTTAAACGACCACTTTTATCTAAAACTCAGTGGAAAGATAAAATTATATCCGTCTAAGTCAAGATCATATAATTTTTCAAACAGCTATTTCTCGAATGATATTGAGATAAATTCGAATGATATCGTTGAACTTGGTCTGATACACTCCAACCATAATGTGTATTTAAAGGGAAATATTGCACTTAAAAACTCGATTATTGCTTGTAAGAATATTTACTTAGATAATTCAAACCTGTTTTTTGATAATTCAACTATTCAAGTTAAAGGGGTAATGAATTTGCAAAATTCAACTCTTACGGCAAATTCGCTGTCACAAAATAGGTTAATTCTTAATAAACAGCTTAATCTTAATTTATTTCAAAACATTAATAATACTGTTAGCGGTTTAAAAATCGCTGAACTAATGTCTTCGGGTTGTGCGCCTGTTGTTACTTCACTTTCGCCACCTTCTTGTGCAACTACTTGTAACGGTGCAGTAAATGTTAATTTGGCAGGATGTACAAATGGTCCATACGAAATCCAATGGATTACAACTTCTTTTTCTGGTTTATGTCAAACCATTCCTCCTGCTGAGAATAGCTATACAGCAGCAACTTATTCTGTTAATACTTTATGTGGTTGTAATCAAGCCTATTCACTTTTAATTACAGATGCTTCTATGGTTCAAGTGTTGGTTTTTAATCCTTTAAATCTTCCGCCAAGCAACTCTATTTCAATGACGATTCCACCAGATCCTTTTTTGACAATTACCTCTATTAAGCCAAGATGTAATGGCGACAATAATGGTCAAATTATGGTAAATTCTTTGAGTGCTGATGGACCATATACATTTACTTGGACACCAGGAAATATTGTTCATGCAAGCATTAATAATAAAGACACTTTAAAAAATGTTGCAGCTGGTGTATATACGTTAAGTGTTACAAATGCAAATGGTTGTAATAGTGTTTTTACCCATACTGTAACTCAGCCAAATGTGTTACTTGCTGGAGGTTCAACATCAAGTATATCTTGTAACGCAGCTTGTACGGGTTCAATTTCATTAAGTCCTACGGGAGGAAATGCTGGTGGATATACATATTCGTGGACGCCAGCTGTGGGCTCTTCTACAAGCACTTCTGCAACTAATTTATGTCAAGGCTCATATACTGTAAAAGTTACGGATTCTAAAACATGTACAGCAACTTATTCGGCTAATATTACTCAGCCCCCTCCAATAAATCTTACAGTAACAAAAATAGACTTAAATTGTAGAAACATTTGTAATGGATCTGCTTCTGTTACAGCAACTGGAGGTTTAGGGCCCTTTACTTATTCTTGGTCTCCAAGTGGCGGAACTGGTTCGCAAGCTACCGGATTGTGTGCAGGAAATTATACTTGTACGGTAACAAATAATGGTAATTGTATTAAAACAATCACAGTTGCTATTTTATCTCCTCCAACATTAACTGCTACACCTACTCAAACAAATATTTTATGTAATAATGTTTGTAATGGTGCTATTAATTTAAATACTTCAGGAGGTACTTTAAATTATTCCTATGTATGGTCGCCAAACATTTCAAATACCATAACTGCTTCTGCTTTGTGTGACGGAGTATATTCTTATACTATTACGGATGCGTTGGGTTGTAAGTTTATAAATTCAGTTACTATTACTGAACCACCTGCTTCAACTTTAACTATTGCTCCTACAAGTATTACTTGTAATGGAGCTTGTGATGGAACTGCTATAGGAAATATGAGTGGCGGCACATTAGCTTATACTTATAGTTGGTCGCCAGGAAATCCTACTGGACAAAACACCGCCAGTATATCTGCTTTATGTCCAAATACTTATACATTAAAAGTAACTGATGGAAATGGTTGTATCACAAATCAAACGGTTACGATTACGCAACCTACTGTTATTTCCTTAGTAACAACTTCCACATCGCCAACTTGTAACGGTGTATGTAACGGTTCAATTACTGCTACTCCAAGTGGCGGAACAGGGCCTTATACTTATACTTTGCAATCTTCAGGAGCGCCTTCAACAATTGGTCCATCGGCTAATGCGTCTTTTACAAATTTATGTGCAGGTTCATATACATTAACTGTGAGAGATACAAAAGGTTGTGTTCAAACTCGAACCATAAATTTAACTCAACCAAATCCAGTTACATTAGCACTACCTTTCACTCCTATTAATTGTTTCAATGCTTGTAACTCTTCTATTTCAACAGTAGTTGGTGGTGGCGTTGGTCCTTATACATTTACTTGGAGTCCTCCAGGATCAGGTAATTCACAAATTAACCAATGTGCTGGTGTTCATTCGGCTACAGTTACAGATAATAATGGTTGTAAAGCCTCTACTACTATCACCATTACATCTCAACCAGATTTAACTGTAAGCATTGTTCCAACAAATCCTAATTGTAATTCTCAATGCACAGGTATCGCCACAACAACAGTAACAGGAGGTACTCCTAACTATATCATTAATTTTAGCAATGGTGCTTCTGGAAATATTATTAATAATTTATGTCAAGGAACTTATACAGCTACCGTTATTGATTTTTTTGGCTGTACAAAAACTCAAACCGTTGCTATTACCACTCCACCTGCTTTAACTTTAACGCCAATTAATGGAACAGTAAGTTGTACTGGTTCTAATGACGGTACTGTATCTGTAACGCCAACTGGTGGAACAGCTGGTTATTTTTATAGTTGGTCGCCAACAGCTCCTACTCAAACAACAGCTATTGCTAATGCTTTAATTGCAGGAAATTATGTGGTTACTGTTACAGATGCGTTGGGTTGTATAGCCTCTACAGTAGCTGCGGTTGCGCAACCAACCGTTTTAACAGCATCTATTGGAAACGTGCAACCTAGCTGTAATGTTTGTATTGGTTCGGCTACTGCTAATGGTATAGGGGGGACTTTTCCATATACGTATTCATGGTCTCCAGGTGGTCAAGTAGGTCAATCCCCTAATACGCTTTGTGCGGGAATTCAAACTTTAACTGTTACAGATATAAAAGGATGTACAACTACACAAACAGTTCAAATTAATCAAACGGTAATCACTTTAATTACAACTAATGGTAATACATTAGCTTGTAATGGATCTTGTACTGGTTTTGCTACTGCTAATCCTGTTGGAGGAGTAGCGCCTTATTCATATACTTGGACACCTGCGGCAGTAGCACCTATACAAAATACGAAAACTGCTATAGGCTTATGTGCGGGCATACATACTGTAATGGTTTCAGATATAAATGGGTGTTCAAGTACAAATACAGTAACTTTTACAAATCCGCCAGCTATTACATTAACCGTTAATCAAACTAATGTCAATTGTAATGGGTCATGTAACGGAACCGCTAGTGCTAATGCAATTGGTGGTACTGGAATTATTAGTTATTTATGGCAGCCTGGAGGACAAACAACGTCATCTATCAATGGATTATGCGCAGGTGCATATACTGTAACAGCTACAGATGGCAATAGTTGCTCTCAAACACAAGTGGTAACAATTATCGAAAATAGTTTATTAACAGCAACATTTACACCTAGTAGTCCTTCAACATGTACTTCCTCTAATGGTTCAATTACGGCTGTTATTGGTGGAGGTCTTCCTACCTACACACTTACTTGGAATGGCGGTTCTAATGCAAATCCTTTAGTAAATATTGGAGCAGGATCCTATACATTAAGTATTATAGATGCTGCGGGCTGTACCCAAAGTATTTCTACTACTTTAAGTAATCCTACAGGCCCAACAGTTACCGCAGTTTCAAATTCAATTACTTGTTTTGGCGCGTGCACTGGTTCAGCAACGCTTAATATTGTTGGTACTGGTCCGTTTAATGTGAACGGTAGTGTTATTGCAGGCAATATAACCACACTTTCTGGCTTATGTTCTGGGATTATAACGCCTATTATTACAGATGCTAATAGTTGTGTTACTAACCAAACAGTTAATATAGCACAACCAACTCAATTAACTGCTAATGGTGTTGTAACGCATGATCCTTGTAACGCATCCTGCACTGGTTCTATAAATTTAACACCTTCTGGAGGAACATTGCCTTATTCTTATGTTTGGTCGCCAGCTGGAGTAGGACAAGATCCTACTAATTTATGCGCTAGTAATTACACTGTAAATATTTCAGATGGAAATGGCTGTTTGACAACAAATACTTATGTAGTTACTGAACCACCTGCATTGACATTAAGTTTTAATAAAAAAGATGTACTATGTAATGGTCAGTGTTCAGGTGGTGTAAGAGCAATTGTTGTAGGAGGAACTGGTCCTTATACTTATACTTGGACGCCGTCACCACCTTTTGCAGGAGCTAATATTGATACATTAGTTAATATTTGTTCAGGTATTTATTCGGTTAGTGCAAGTGATGCAAATGGATGTATAGTTACAGGAACCATTGATATTGGTCAACCCATTGCACTAACATCTACAATTACATCTATTAATCAAAAATGTTTTGGGCAATGTAATGGTTCGGCTACTATAATAGCTAGTGGTGGTGTTGCTCCTTATTCATATAATTACAATACAACACCAATTACACCAACTCAAACTATTGGTGGCTTGTGTATTGGTACTTATACAGGAGGGGTGTCTGATGCAAACGGTTGTGTAAGTTCAAATAGCTTTGTTATTACTCAGCCTTTACCTATTGTTGTTACTACTACTTTAACTAATCCAACATGTAACGCAGTTTGTAACGGGAGTGTTGCCACAACTGTAACTGGAGGTAATCCGACGTATCATTATAATTGGATTCCTTCAGGAGGTCCTGTTTCAAGTCCAACAGGCTTATGCGCAGGGAATTATACAGTTATTGTAACAGATGATAGTTTATGTATTGGACAAGCATTAGTAGTTTTAACAGACCCTGCTATTTTATTAGCAAACGCCTCATTTACTAATCCTAGTTGTAATGCTGGTTGTAATGGAGTAGTTACAGCAAGTCCAATTGGAGGAACAGGACCTTTTATTTATTCATGGACCACTCCAGTTGTTAATACTCAAACTGTGTCTAATTTATGTGCTGGAATTTACACACTTACTTTAAATGATGCTAATAGTTGTCAGGCAGTACAAACAGTAACTTTAACAGATCCTCCAGCTATTATTATTAATCCATCTTTAGCACCAGCAACTTGTGGTGTGCCTAATGGTTCAATTAATGCTATTGCCTCTAATGGAGTAGCACCTTATGCTTATAATTGGCTTGATCCATTAATTATTGTTTCAGGGCAAACAACTAATACCATGGTAACAAATATACCTGCTGGCACTTATACAGTTGTGGTAACTGATAATGCAGGGTGTTCTACAACGAGTGTTATTCCTTTGAGTAATTCAAATGGACCAAGTGGTGCAACTATTACATCAACAAATGTAACTTGTAATTCACAATGTAATGGAGCAGCAGATGTTTCTAATCCACTAGGAGGAACAGCGCCTTATACTTTAAGTTGGATTAACCCAGTTTCACCTTCTTCAATCGTTTCAGGATTGTGTGCAGGAACCTATACAGCAGAAATTGCGGATGCCAATAACTGTTTATTCTTTCAATCAGTTATTATAACAGAACCACAAACTATTGATGATAATGAAATAATAACTTCTGCCGCTTGTTTAGGTAATTGTAATGGTTCGATAGCTTTAAATCCATCAGGTGGAAATGGAGGATATACTTATTCTTGGACACCAACTGCTAGTGCAGGTACTATTTCAAATATTTGCCCTGGTGTTTATACAGCAACAATAACGGATGTTTTAGGTTGTACTTTAACAGCAAATTATACATTGCCAAGCATAACAACAATTACTAGTAGCACTTTTGCAACAAATAATTTATGTTCAGGCAATTGCAATGGAAGTATTTTAGCTACTAATGTTGCTGGTGGTTTGCCACAATATACATTTGTTTGGTCAGATGTAACTGGACAAACTTCATCAACAGCTAGTGGTTTATGTAATGGAAATTATTCTGTAACTATTACAGACGCAAATGGATGCTTTAATGTTATTCCAGCAGTAATGACATCTCCTGCCCCTGTAACATTTACGCCAACTATAACTCAGCCAAGTTGTAATTTATGTAATGGTTCTGCGATAATCAATGCCGCAGGAGGGACACCGCCTTATACTTATTTGTGGAGTAATAATCAAGTTGTAAATACAGCTACTAGTTTATGTTCTGGGTTGTATATGTTAGATATTACTGATGTGAATGGTTGCGTTAATTCAACAAGTGTGGTGATTAATAATTCTTCTGGCATTACTAGTGAGACGATTGTATCAACTAATGTTACTTGTTCTGGAAATTGTGACGGAACGATTAATATAACTGCCGTTGGTGGGACTGCGCCAATATCGTATAACTGGGTACATGATGGATCTACAACGCAATCTATTTCTGGACTATGCTCAGGAACATATTTCTGTAACATGATTGATGTAACAGGCTGTTCAAGAACCGCTAGTGTTGTAATAGGAACGGCAACTACTTTAAGTATTTCCTCACAAGTTTCTCAATCTTCTTGTACAGCCCCAACAGGCTCAATTACTGTTAATGCAACAGGAGGTAGTGGCGGACCATATACATACACTTGGTTGCCTTCAGGAAGCACTCCAACGGTTACAAATTTATCCCCAGGTAATTATACGTTAACGGTTAGTGATGGAAACTGTTCGCAAACTCAAGTGTTTTCAGTAAATTCATTTAATGCCCCTTTAATTACATCTACTCAGAGTGATATTACTTGTAGTGCTTTATGTAATGGAAATATTTCTATTACAATTTCTGGTGGAATTCCTACTTATACTACACAATGGTCTACCGGAACAACAGGAATAACAAGTATTAATGGATTGTGTGCAGGGACTTATTCAGTTATAGTTACTGATGCTGCGGGTTGTTCAGCTGTTAAAAATTACTCTTTAACAACTATATCTGCTATAGCGTTTAGCTCTCCTGATTTAAATAACCCTCAATGTCATGATGATTGTAATGGTTCATTAACAGCTATTCCCCTTGGAGGAACAATGCCTTATACTTTCAGCTGGACTCCTTCAAATGTTGGAACAGCGACAACTAATAGCTTATGTGCAGGAAATTATTCAATTACCGTAACAGATGCTAATGGCTGTTTAGCTTCAGATACTTATTCGTTAGTAAATCCTGCAACATTAACCTTAACAGCAGTAGTAACTGATGCGAGTTGCAATACAGCTTTAGATGGAGCTATTGATATAACCATAACTGGTGGTGGTGCTCCAATAAATTACAATTGGACACCTGGAAATATTGTCACTGAAGATTTAACTAATGTTTTGTCAGGATCATATACTATTACAGCAACAGATAATTTCGGCTGTGTTATTGATTCAAATTTATTAATCAGTGCAACTATAGTTGTGAACGCTATCGCTGGAAATGACAGGGTGTTTTGTCAAAATGGTACATTGTTATTAGACGGATCAAATTCTAATGGAGGCATTACTTACGAATGGTTTGAATCTCCTTTAGTAGCTCCTATTGCAAGCACTTTAATTACTTCGGTTTCTCCTTCTGTAGGAACAACAACGTATGTTTTAATAGCTACTAATGGCGCATGTGTTGATAAGGATACAATTATTGTTTCTTCCAATGCATTACCAGTTGTTGATGCTGGCCCAATGATTAATATGCCAATTTTCTCATCGGCATCCATTGGGGGTAATCCTACAGGTCCATCAGGAAGTACATTTAACTGGAACCCTGTTCTAGCATTAGATAATCCAACAAATGCAAATCCTACTTCAGGAACTACTGTTACTACAATTTATACTGTAACAGTAATAGATGGAAACGGGTGCGCTAATTCTGATACAGTGACTGTGTTTATATCCCCAGAAATTAGGATCCCTAATGGATTCTCACCAAATGGTGACGGTAAAAATGATGTATGGCAAATAGATAATATATACCAATTTCCAGATTGCGAAGTAGAAGTGTATAACCGTTGGGGAGAACAGTTATTTTACTCAAAAGGGTATGCAGTTCCTTTCAATGGTCAATATAAAGGCAAAGATTTACCAGTAGGAACTTATTATTATATCATCAACTTAAACCATCCGGCTTATCCAGATGCGTATACAAGTCCTTTAACCATATTTAGATAAACATGCATTACCCATGTATACATATAAATTAAATAAAGAAACATGGATAAACCTTATGACAACTAAAAGCAATATAAGCTACACATGAAAAGATTATTATATATAACGGTTATCGTTTTGCTGGCAAGTGCATTGTACGCTCAGCAATTGCCTCAGTATACGCAATATATGCTAAATGAAATGGCAATTAATCCAGCTGTATCTGGTAAGGATAATTTTGCTGATGTACGTTCAAATAATAGATATCAGTGGTTAGGAATTACGGATGCTCCAAGAACTTATATGCTAACTCTTCATAGTCCTTTAAAAAATCGTCATATGGGATTAGGAACACATATTTACACTGATATAGTTGGTCCTACAAGACGAGTAGGGATTAGTTTAGCTTATGCATATCATATCAAGATTGCAGAAAAAACAAGAGTATCATTGGGACTTAGTGCCGGCATTCAGCAATGGGGAATTGACGGGCATAAATTATACCTGCATGATGCAGGAGATGATAATTTATTAACGCAGTATCAAACTAAAATAGTTCCTGATTTTGGCGCAGGTATTTATGTGCATAACGAAAAATGGTATATTGGTTTTAGTGCCCCACAGTTGTATCAAAGCCCGATTAAGTTGTATCCTAATGGATACCATAAAGGAACATTGGTAACTCACTTTTTATTAAATGGAGCCTATAAGTTTAATTTAAATGATGATTTTAAAATTGAACCTTCTTTTTTAGTGAAGTATGCAAGCCCTGCTCCAGTTAAACTGGATGTTGGTGCACGAGTTATTTATAAAGAACAAGTTTGGTTAGGTGGAGGATATAGACATCATGATGCTTTTACAGCATTATTAGGATTTATGTATAAAAACTATTTAATGATTGGTTATTCGTATGATTTTACAACAACTAATATTAGAAAGTATTCAACAGGTACTCACGAATTAATGTTGGGACTTCGTTTTTCAAAACAACAGTCTAAGCACTGGCCAGATGATGAAGTAGCTAAATAGTTATGATTTATCAATTAAAATAACTTATTTTTACAATTTTTTTAAAATACAATGAAATTTCATAAAGAAGGATATTCAACATTATTAGTTACTATTTTATTTAGTACCATTATTATTAGTATTGCAAAATTAGTATTTCCCGAATTTGCTATTGCGCATTGGTTTGCATACACATTATCAGCATTTTTATTAATTGTTGTTATTCAGTTTTTCCGTCATCCATCACGTGTTCATACAATTAATGATAATGCTATTATTGCTCCAGCAGATGGAGAGGTGGTTGTAATGGAAGAAACAGAAGAGGGAGAATATTTTAAAGATAAACGTATTCAGGTTTCTATTTTTATGTCACCAATTAATGTGCACGTTAATCGTTATCCAATTGCTGGTGATGTAACTTATGCAAAATATCATCCAGGTAAATTTATGGTGGCTTCATTACCTAAGGCAAGCTCTGAAAATGAGCGAACAACTGTTGTTGTAAAACATGCTTCAAACGGGAAGTCAGTATTATTTAGACAAGTGGCAGGTGCTTTAGCTCGTCGTATTGTGATGTACAGTAAAGAAGGTGATAAAGCAACACAATGTGGTGAAATGGGTTTTATTAAATTTGGTTCACGTGTTGATTTGTATTTGCCTTTAGATGCAAAATTAAAAGTAAAAATTGGAGATGTAGTAAAAGGATCTCAAACAATTATTGCTGAGTTTTAATAAACAAATTCCAACAATTCTTCGGAAATAGTATATCCTGCATTTTTATCATAAAAACGCTCTAAAGAACTATTAAATTTTTCTACGTAATCTGCATAATGTTTTTTTAGAGAGTATCCTTTTTGATAATAAGGAAATGGTTTGTGTAGTTGAATAAAATATCTATTCTTTACAATAATGGCTACTTCTTTAGAAGCGGCGCCTTTTTCAAGAGCTTTAGGAGCTTTTGATTCAGATACTATTCCTAATGACGAATCATAAATAGAACCTTGCTCTGCTATTAAATAAAACGTTGCATTACAAACAATAGATGAATTGACAGATAATGTAGAGTCTACAAAAATTCCTGTTAGGTTTTTATGTTTTACGGAGTCGGAGCAATCGGAGAAAAAAAAGTAAACCGGACAAAAATTAAATTTTTTATTGTAAGCTCTAATAATTGCTTTATTTGTTAATTGCGTTTCTCTTTCAACTTGTGTTGCTAAATCTATATTACCTGCTGCTTTTAATTTACTAATAGTATTTGAGTTTGTTTTAAGTCTTACTAATAAAGCACCACCTTTTTTTAATTTATTAATTTGTGCTTTTGCCACTTTAAATCTTAAATCGTTATAATCGTTATAAGAAGAATCGTTTTTATAGTCTGTTACTTTTGGTGGTTTTGGTCCATCATTTTCTTGTCCATTAAAAACTAAAAACAGTAATTGAAAAAACAAGAATATGTGTAAGCGTTTTTGCATTTGATGTTGTAAATTTTTTTATTTAAAGTTGAGGAAAATTTATTTAGTAATTATAATTGGTTGAAATAATTGCTTATCATTAGTAATTATTTTTATAATGTATATGCCGTTGTTTAAATTACCGAGATTTAGTTTTGTTTTTTTGCTATGAACAGTAGATTGAAATACATCTTCTCCTAATGAATTTAAGACATGAATATCAGCATCTTTATCTATATCAAAATCAATATTTAATATACCATTTGTTGGATTGGGATAAATAGAAATAAATGATTGGTTGTTTTGGAAAGATTCTATTCCTGTACAAAGACTAACGCTTTGCGTAATAATAGCGATATCACTACATCCATTAATATCTGTCCCAGTTACTGAATACGTTGTTGATGTCGTTGGACTAACTGAGATAGTAACATTAGTACTATTATCGTTCCATAAATAGGAGGTAGCTCCACCAGCCGTTATGGTTGCTGTTTGACCTGTGCATAGTAGACTTGATGTACTACTTGCAGTAACTGTTGGTAAATTATATACAACGATAGTACTCATTGCTGTATTAACACATCCATTTGCACCTGTTCCGGTTAAGGTATAGTTTGTTGTAACTGTTGGACTTACCGTTATAGTTGGAGATGTACTTGCATTACTCCATGTGTAACTGGCAGCACCATTTGCAGTTATTGTAGTGGTTTGTCCATGGCACAAAACACTTGAGGGGGATGTTGCAAAAACGGTAGGTAAACTATTTATCGTTAAATTAGTAATTATGGTACTGTCGCAGCCATTAATCAAGGATTGTAGTATATCTGAAAATACACCTGAGTTTTTATAAATACTAGTGCCTATCATTATCGAATCTCCATTACATAAAGTATATGAATTTGAACTACTGATATCATTTGGTTCTGTTAATGATATACTTGAAGTTGCTATGCATCCATTACTATCCGTTATACTATATGAGTTGGTGCCTGCACCCATTGTATATGTATTGATGCCTGTGTAAGGAGCTATACCGCCTGATGCGCTTATTGTTAATGTTGCAATTCCTCCATGACACATAATGGTTGATGAAGAAATATATGCTTGTAAAATTGGTGGCTCGGTAATCGTTATGCTATTTGTAGCTACACAGCCATTAGCATCTATTACTACGTATGTATTTGTTCCTGCATTTGCTGTGTATGTATTTGTTCCAGAATAGGGAGCTGTACCACCAAATGCATCAACTGTTAACGTTGCCGCTGCGCCATGGCACATAATAGTTGATGATAAAATAGTTGTTTGTAATACAGGAGGTTGTGTAAGTATTAGAGTATTTGTGGCAACACATCCCTTAGCATCTGTTACAACGTAACTGTTTGTTCCAGCACTCATAGTGTAATTTCCAATTCCAATATATGGACTTGTGCCCCCTACAGCACTTATGCTGGCAGTTGCTGTATCTCCATAACATGAAATAGAATTTGTAATCGCCGAGGTTGAAAGTAGTGTAGGTTCTGTAATGCTAATGGTTCTGGTAATTGAACATAATTTAGAATCAGTAATGGTACACGAGTAATTGCCCGCCACTAAATTAGAGACAGACTGCGTTGATGCTGTTATGGGCGACCACGAATAAGTGTAAGGGCCATTACCACCAATAGCTAGAGCAGTTGCAGTGCCGTTTGATAAACCATTACAGCTAACATTGTTCTTATTTATGCTTGCTGTTATACCCGAAGGTTGTGTTATAGAAATGATTTTTGTAATGGAGCACGAATTTGTATCAGTAATAATGCAGGTATAATTACCAACGCTCAAATTTGATATGGAAGACGTTGCTACACCACCTGGTAACCACGAATACGAGTATACTGATGTGCCACTTACAGGTGTAATTGTTGCTGAACCGTTACTGCCTGTATAACAGGAGATATTTGTTTGCGTAGTATTAACAATCGGCATTTTTACAGTTAAGGTTGCAGTATTGGATGTTTCAAAACAGCTCAGGTGATGTGAAACGATACAGCGATATCGATAACCATTCATGCCAGGGCTTGCAGATGCAATAGATAATGTTTTGGTGGTTACACCTGAGTAAGGAGCTATATTGCTGACATTTGAAAAGCCGCTTCCATAATCTACCTGCCATTGGTAAAGTGTTCCACCGACATCATCTATCGTAATTGATGCTGGGCTTCCGTTACAAACACTTGGGTGGAAAGGTTGTGATATGATAGTTGGAGTAGAACAGGGGAGTGTAGCTTCAACTAAATCTCCATAGCCACCGGCAAAATAAGCATAACAGCCAGTAGTATTGTACAGATCAAGTTTTTTGGTCAGTGTAGAAGATGGAATATCGTATTCAAATACGGTTCCAAGATCGTATGATCCGCCATCTGATGTTGTGCCATATAGTTTATTATTGGATGCTTTCATTAACGAATTCATAGGGAAACTTCCATTTGAAGATCCTGCAAACGCGATTTTTTTAGTATAGACATCATTAATAAAGTCATATTCAAATAAAGCGCCATAGCTACTCGAAGATCCCCCACCTAAAGTCATGCCATATAGTTTTCCAGTTACAGGCTCAATTAAAGTTCCGTATGGGTGTTGACCTTTATTAATACCATCAAAATCTACTTTCTTGATGAGAGAGCCAGTTGTAATATCGTATTCAAATATGACACCTTTATCATTTATGCCGCCTTGGTATGTCATTCCGTAAAGTTTGCCATTGGATGTCTGGAACAAAGTATTTGGTTGCCCGCCATTGTTTAATAAACTAAAGTCGGATAATTTTAAATAAGTATCTGTTATGATATCATATTCAAACAATACTCCTGCGCTATTAACGCCACCACCTGAAGTAGTTCCATATAATTTCCCGTTCATACCTTGTATCAAGGTACATCTTGGCGATAATCCATTTGAAATCCCATTAAAATCTATTTTTTTAGTAAAAGTATTTGTAAAAATATCGTACTCGAACATTGTCCCCATTTTATAGACTCCTCCTCCTGAGGTTAGTCCATATAGTTTTCCATTACTTGCCTGAAGTAATGAACCCCACAAAGAATATCCGTCAAGGCTATCAAACTCAAATTTTTTAGTATAAACATTAGTCAAATAATCATATTGATATATTACACCTAAATTATGAGATCCTCCTGCCAGTGTGAGTCCATAAAGCTTATTGTCTGATGCGTGAATAAGTGTTCCAGTGAGGGTTCCTCCCTCCGATGCTCCATTTAAATTTATTAACTTGGTGTATTTATTAAGGGTGATATCATATCTAAAAATAACTCCTGGACCTCCAAAGCCTCCTATTTGCGTAGTTCCATAAAGTTTGTTATCAGCTGCCTGAAACAATGTGCAGGCTGGATTCCTACCCTCAGCCTCAGTATTAAAATCAAGTTTTTTGGTAAGTATATTGGTTGAAGAAACATACTCAAACAAAACCCCATAACCATAAATACCCCCTGCATTTGTGACCCCATATAGTTTTCCATTAGACGCTTCCATGACATCACCAAAGGGATTACTGCCGTAGTTAGTTCCATTAAAGTCGATTTTTTTAGTATAAATGTTGGTTGTAATATCGTATTCAAACAAAACACCTTTATTGTTTATTCCGCCCGTACTAGTCATACCATATAACATTGTATTGGATGATTGCATCAAAGAACCGATCGGATCACCTCCATTGCTTGCCCCATTAAAATCAAGTTTTTTTGAATACAAATCTGTTATGAGATCATATTCAAAAAGGACTCCTTTATTATTAATCCCCCCTTGATTCGTCATTCCATATAGTTTTCCATTACTTGCCTGCATTACATTGCCGTATGGGTACTTTCCGTTGGTGGCACCGCTGAACTCTATCTTTTTAGTATAGATGTCCGTTGTTATGTCATACTCAAACATAACCCCCATATTATTTAAACCACCTTTAAAGGTAAGACCATATAATTTGTTATTAGAAGACTCGAACAAAGTTCCAATAGGGCCAGCGCCTATACTGAGATCAAAATCTAATTTTTTTGTAAAGACATTTGCAAGGTAGTCATATTCAAATAAAGTGCCATGGTTGCTTGTTCCTCCCATATTAGTTAAACCGTATAGTTTTCCATTAATAGCTTTAATTAAAGCACCTGTAGGGTTAATGCCAGTTTCACTACTGAAATCAAATTTTGGTGTATAAATATTAGTAGTTGGGTCATACTCGAATATTGCCCCATAATTATTGGCGCCTCCATAAGAAACCATTCCATACATTTTTCCATTTGATACTTGTATGAATTTTGAATATTTTGGATTTTTTCCTTTATCTGATTTTTGTAAATTGTATTGCTGTGTATAGGAAGTATAGCCTGTTGGTAATCCATAAATAACACCTAATCCATTGCCGCCTTGAGTGGCTGCTCCAAATAACGTTGGTTGCGCGTAGCCTTGTAAATTAATTAGTATGAAAAAGCTATTCAGAATGGTGATTAGCAGTTTATAGGTGATAATCTTATTAAGATTAGTTTTCATAAAGATTGATTTAGTTGTCTTAATAAAATTAAACAAAAATAAAGGTAAATCAAACCTAATATTTAATCAGTAACAATCATTCTATTTAATCTCCGAGCCATTATTAAAATTGGGTTTAGTAGAAGTTATAAAACTTAATTCTCCTGCACTATTAGATGCCATTAAAATCATTCCCTGACTTTCGATACCTTTGATTTTACGAGGCGCTAAGTTTACTAAAATACTTACTTGTTGGCCAATAATATCTTCTGGTTTATACCACTCAGCAATACCACTTACTACAGTACGTTGGTCAATGCCCGTGTCAATTTTTAATTTTAATAATTTATCTGTTTTTGGAACACGTTCGGCTTCTATAATAGTCCCAGTTCTAATATCCATTTTACTAAAATCATCAAAGCTAGTTTCCGGTTTGCTAGGAGCAATTGCGGTTACTAAGCCTGCCGAAGTATTAGCGGCTTTACTAGTTGATAATTTATCTATCTGTGCTTGAATTTCTGAATCTTCAATTTTAGCAAATAATAATTCATCTTTGTTAATCACATGACCAGCTGCCATGTTAGATGTTTGTTTAGCTGCATGCCATTTTAAAATTGGCATATTTAACATCTTAAATAATTTAGTTGAAGTAAATGGAAGAAAAGGTTCGCAAACAATCGCCAAATTACAAGTTATTTGTAATGCAATATTCATGATTGTTTTTACTCGTTCTTCGTCTGTTTTAATTAATTTCCAAGGCTCTGTTTCTGCTAAGTACTTATTTCCCAAACGAGCTAAGTTCATCATTTCCGCTAGAGCTTCTCTGAATTTAAATTGTTCAATAGCTGCCGAAATTTTATCAGGGAAAGCAGATAACTGTTCTAAGATTAATAAATCTTCTTTAGTATATGTGTCAGCAGAAGGAACCGCGCCGTTATAATATTTATGTGTTAATACCAAAGTACGATTGACAAAATTCCCTAAAATCGCTACTAATTCGCTATTATTTTTTGTTTGAAAATCTGCCCAAGTAAAGTCGTTATCTTTTGTTTCTGGAGCGTTTGAACATAAGGTATAACGTAATACATCTTGCTTATCTTTAAAGTCAATTAAATACTCATGTAACCAAACTGCCCAATTACGAGAAGTGGAAATTTTATCACCTTCTAAATTTAAAAATTCGTTAGCTGGAACATTATCAGCTAATATAAAATCACCATGTTCCATTAACATCGCCGGGAAAATAATACAATGAAACACAATATTATCTTTTCCAATAAAATGAATTAAACGGGTTTCTTTATCCTTCCAATATAATTCCCAATCATTTGGTCTTAATTCTTTAGTTGCCGAAATGTATCCAATTGGTGCATCAAACCAAACATATAATACTTTTCCTTCGGCACCTTTTACAGGAACAGGAACGCCCCAATCCAAATCACGAGTCATCGCACGTGGTTGTAAACCATCGCCGCTATCTAACCAACTTTTACATTGCCCATAAACATTGGTTTTCCAATCTTTATGTTGATCTAAATACGCTTGAATTTTTGGTTGTAGTTTATCTAATGGTAAAAACCAGTTTTTGGTTTCTTTTAAAACAGGTTTACTGCCACTTAAGGTTGATTTTGGATCAATTAATTCGGTAGCATTTAACGTGCTACCACATTTTTCGCATTGGTCGCCATAGGCATTTGGATTAGCACATTTAGGACAAGTTCCTGTAATATAACGGTCGGCTAAAAACTGTTTTGCTTCTTCGTCATAGTATTGTTCGGTTATTTCTTCTGTAAAAACACCCTTATCGTACAATGTTTTAAAGAAATCAGAAGCCGTTTCACGATGTGTTTTATTGGATGTACGAGAATATATATCAAACGAAATCCCAAATTCTTTAAAAGAATCACCCATCATTTTATGGTACTTATTTACCACATCTTGAGGTGTAATGTCTTCTTTTTTAGCTTTAATTGTAATAGGAACGCCATGTTCATCGCTACCGCAGATAAACAAAATGTCTTCGCCTTTGCTTCTTTTGTATCTCACAAAAATATCAGAAGGTAAGTAGCATCCCGCTAAATGGCCTATATGAACTGGGCCATTAGCATAAGGTAAAGCGGAAGTAACAAGTGTACGTTTATAAGTAGCTGTCATAGTGTTTATTAAATAGCTAAAATGTTGTAAAATTGTGTAAAGATAACATAAACTTTATTCATTAAAAAAATCAAATCTTATGGCAGCAAATGACAAAGAAATCTGGAAACCAGTTACTCATTTAAAAGCATCAACCAGCAAAAGATATGCGGTGTCTAATAAGGCGCGTTTAGCTTCTTATGATAATAAAATTGATGAAAGATATGTTTTAAAACAACACTTAAATGGTGGTTTCCCTATGGTAACCATTCATGTTAGAGATAAAATAAAAGCTTTATTTGCTCATCATGCGGTAGCCTACGCTTTTCTTAAAAAACCTAGCCCAAAACATAAATATGTACTGCATTTAGACTATAACAAATCTAATAATGACCCATCTAATCTTAAATGGGCTACTAGGGCAGAGCAAATTGAACATAGCAAGAAAAGTCCTTATGTATTAGCAGCGGCTGCTCATAAAGTATATACTGGAGCAACTTCTAAAAAGTTGAATGAGAAAAAAGTGATTCAGTTAAAAAATGAAATCTGGAACCCAAAACGCAAACTAACATTTAAACAATTAGCTGCTAAATACGGTATTGCTGAAATGAATTTGTATCGCATTAAAAACGGCGAATTGTGGTTTCATGTGCATGTGGAGGGGGAACCAATTTTTCCTAAATATAAAGCGCAATTAAAGAACATTGAGTTTCATGCTAAAATAGAAGCGAAGAAAAAAGTAGCAGCAGCTAAGAAAGCTTCAATTAAAAAAGTTGCTTCTAAGAAAGTTGTAAAAAAGGCAGCTCCCCTGCCTGCCACCAAAGCAGGAAAGAAAGCTGTTGTAAGAAAATCTCCGAAAAAAGTAATAGCTACTAAACCTATTGTGGTTGTAAAACCTAAAAAAGTAAAAACCAAGAAAGACAAGAAGGAAAAGAAAGAGAAAAAATCTAAAAAGAAAAATAAAAAATAATGATACTACCTTCTTATTTGAAAAAAGGAGATACTGTGGCAATTATTGCTACAGCTCGAAAAGTCAGTAAAGAAGAAATACAACCAGCCGTAGCTTTTTTTGAGAGCTACGGCCTTTCTGTTTTATTGGGTAAAAATTTATTTGAATCTAGTAATCAATATGCAGGAACGGATGCTCAAAGAGCAGAAGATTTGCAATGGGCTTTAAATGATAAAAACATTAAAGCTGTTATTGTTGCTCGAGGCGGTTATGGTACGGTAAGATTAATGGAACATATTGATTTTACTGAATTTAAAAAGTACCCAAAATGGGTAATCGGTTATAGTGATATCACCGTATTGCATAGTGCTATTCATAATATCGGTATTGCAACCATGCATGCCACCATGCCTTTAAACTTTTCTAAAAATCAAGAAGCTACAAGAAGTTTGATAAAAGCCTTGTTAGGTAAATTAACCGACATAGAAACTGAAGAAAATTATTCAAATATACCTGGAACTTCAAAAGGGCAATTAGTTGGCGGAAATTTATCTTTACTATATGCTTTGTCTGGAACACCTTATGATATTGATACAAGGGATAAAATTTTATTTATCGAAGATTTAGATGAGTATTTATATCATTTAGATAGAATGATGATGCAACTCAAATTGTCAGGAAAATTAAGTTGTTTAAAAGGTCTTATTGTTGGTGGAATGACAGATATGAAAGATAACGCTATTCCATTTGGAAAGTTTCCAGAAGAAATTATTTTAGATGCTGTGAAAGATTATAATTATCCTGTGTGTTTTGATTTTCCTGCAGGACATATTGATAGAAACCTAGCGATGTATTTTGGAAGAGAAGTAGAATTGACTGTATCGGATAATGCCACTTTAAAATTTTTATAGTTTTTTAACCACATAGAAACATAGATTAGTTGGTTTTACAAGTCTTGGATAGGAAGCTTTGCTTATCACACAGTTACAGGCAAGTTTAACAGACGATACAACGACAAACAAACAAATAATAACAAATTAACAAACAGAAAAAAAATGAAAAAGATATTTGCAATTTTCACAACGACCTTGGTTTTAATGACCTCGACATCATTTGCACAAGCTGAACTAAAACAGTATAAGGCTGGACATTCTTTTGATATTGGATTGCCAGAGTATATGAGTAAAACTGCCTGACTCAATAGTGCATCAGCAATACAATACAAAAGCACTGTAAAAAACGTTTACGGCTTCATAATTTTCGACACCAAAGAAGATTTAGCTTTAGTTGACATGAAATATTCATCAATATATGAGTTCTATGAGGACTTTATAAAAGACTTTTTAAAAGATGAAGAAAAGAGAAAGTTTTCAAAACCTCAAACTCAAAAAAAAGAGAAATAAATTTTGTTGAATGCGATGTAACATATTTTGACAAGGATGCTAAAATCGAAATTTATTATTTGGTAGGAATTGTTGAAACAAAGACAGCATACTATAAAGTTTTATCTTGGGCAGCAGCAGAAAATAAAGATAAATTCAAAGCGGATTTTCAAAAAATACTATACAGCCTTAAAGACTAAAAAATAATTAAATAAATCACCATCAAATGAAAAAAGCAATAGCAATTATTTTCACAGTCTTAACGACAATGACTGTATTCGGACAATCTTTTGAAGGCAAAATATTTTATGCCAACACTTACAAAAGTAAAAACCAAAAAATGACAGACCAACAATGGACTTCTATGATGGGGTCGACACAGGAATATTTAATCAAAGGTGGCGACTACAAATCTATTGCAAATGGGACTTTAGTTCAATGGCAATTATACATCAACAAAGACAACAAGCTTTACAACAAAATGTCAAACTCTGAAACAGCTTTTTGGAATGACGCAAGTGTTCAAGGTGACGAAATTCTGAAAGTTGAAGTAAATAAAGGAGTGACTGAAATCTTAGGTTATAAGTGCGACGAAGTAATATTGACTTGTAAAAGCGGACTTCAGAAATATTATTTCAATTCTAAATTATCGGTTGACACAAAACTATTTTCAAATCATAAATTCGGCAACTGGTTTGACTATCTTTCAAAATCAAATTCTTTGCCTTTAAAATCAGTTATTGAAACAGCTCAGTTTACAATGGAAAGTGTTGCGACAGAAGTTAAACCAATGAAAATCGACACTAAGACATTTGAACTTCCCGCGGGTATAAAGACAGAGAAAAGCCCATACTAATGACAAGAAAACCAGCCTGTAACACTTTGCAAAAGTCTAATAAACATTTATCTTTAAACTAACATTTCGGTAGACAAAGTTTCAAAATCCAAACGGGAATTTAGCTTGAAACCGATACTATGTTCAAAAACTTGTTTTTTATCTCTTACTTTTCTACACTTTACAAATATATGCCTATGTGGTTAATTTTATTAATTCCACAATAATTAATTTTCTTAAATTTGAATATCTATCATCTGCATGAGGGAAATAATTTTTATAATACTATGTTTTGTAAAACAACCGATAATTTAAACATCTACTTTGAAGTACAAGGTAATGAAAATGCTAAAGAAACTTTGGTGTTTTTAAATGGACTTTCTCAATCAACGGTTTCGTGGATTTTGACAACACCTTCCTTTAAAAATGATTACAGAATAGTATTAATTGATTTTATCTTTCAAGGACAAAGCGATAAAATTGGAGAATGGAGAAGTTTTGATACTCATGCTCGTGATGTGGTTAGCGTCTTAGATTATTTAAAAATTAATAAAGCAATAGTTGCAGGCTTATCTTATGGAAGTTTAGTAGCACAACATTTGGCTATTAATCATGGAAATAGAATTTCTAAATTATTATTGATTTCTACTTTTGCCCATAAAACTCCCTACTATGATGCTATTGAACTATCATGGTGGAGAGCATTAGAATTTGGCGGATATAATTTGATGTTAGATATTATGTTGCCAAGTGTGTTGAGCGAAAATTATTTTTTAAATCCATTAATTCCTATTGATTTAATGAAGCAAACTCGTCAGGAGGCAAATGAAGATAAACAAGCTTTATTTAAATTAATGAGAGCTACAAAGGAAAGGATTGACTATAGACCAGAGTTGAAAAAAATCACAGTTCCTACTATTGTTATCCAAGGAGAGAAAGATTTGTTGTTGCCTGTTCATATGGCAGGCGAAGTGGCTAAAGTTATTTCTAATAGCCAGTTTAAAGTCATTCCACATGTGGGGCATACCCTTAATTTAGAGGCAGTTCCTCAGATGGTGGCTGTCATCAAGGATTTCTTAAAACAATAAGAAATAGCCATGTGCCAAACAGCACAAACGCATCCCGATAGCTATCGGGAGAAGTAACAAGGCTATACCATCTCCCTGTCGGCAGACAGGTATGACCATTAAAACAGCAATAAATATCTACATATGAAATAATTGCGGATTATTTCTAATTTTGAAACTCAAATTATGAAAACAAATTTTATAGAAGAATTAAAATGGCGCGGTATCTTGCATGATGTAATGCCTGGTACGGAGGAATTATTAAATAAGGAAGTTGTTACAGGATATATTGGATTTGATCCAACGGCTGATAGCTTACATGTAGGTAGTTTAGCTCAAATTATGACTTTATTACGTTTTCAGTTAGCAGGCCATAAGCCTTTGGCTTTGGTTGGTGGGGCAACTGGTATGGTTGGAGACCCAAGTGGAAAATCAGCAGAACGTAATTTATTAGACACTGATACTTTAAATAAAAACGTAGAAGGAATTAAAAAACAATTAAGTCAGTTTTTAGATTTTAATTGCGGGGCAAATAGCGCAGAGTTAGTTAATAATTACGATTGGTTTAAAAATTATTCGTTTTTAGATTTCATTCGTGATGCTGGAAAACACATAACTGTCAATTATATGATGGCGAAGGATTCTGTAAAGAATCGTATTAACGGCGACACGGGCATGTCATTTACAGAATTTAGTTACCAATTAATTCAAGGTTTCGATTTTTACCATTTATGGAAAGAAAAAAATTGTAAAATTCAAATGGGTGGTTCTGATCAGTGGGGAAATATTACTACTGGTACAGAATTTATTCGTCGTAAAGCAGGTGGAGAAGCCTTTGCATTAACCACTCAATTAATTAAAAAATCAGATGGCACTAAGTTCGGAAAAACCGAAGGAGGAAACATTTGGTTGGATAGAGAAAAAACTTCTCCATATAAATTTTACCAATTTTGGTTAAATGTGAGCGATGATGATGCTAAATCTTATGTTCGTATTTTTACCTTACTAAATCAGTCGGAAGTTGAAGAGTTAGAAATAAAACATGCTGCTGCACCGCACGAACGTCATTTGCAAAAAGCATTAGCAAAAGAAGTGACAACAAGAGTTCATGGCGAAGCAGATTATTTACAAGCAATTGAAACAGCTGAATTTTTATTTAAATCAAAAGCAGAAGATGTAACCAATTTAAATTCTGATGCTTTCGAAAAAATGTTAGGTGGTATTGATACCTTTGAAGTTAATAAAGCAGATGTTGCTAATGGAATCAATGTGGTTGATTTGTTAGTAGATAAAGCAGCAGTGTTTCCAAGCAAAACAGAAGCACGAAAAATGTTTACAGGAAATGCGGTAAGTATTAGTAAAACAAAAGTAACGGATGTAAATGCAATTATTAATTTAGGGGCATTTAACGAAGATAAATATTTACTAGTAAGCAAAGGCAAAAAAGAAAATTATTTAATAAAATTAGTGTAAGAAAAAAGCGATTACAATTTTATAATTACAATCAATATGAATATACGAATTTGAGTGTGCAGAGCGGATTAATATATAAGCAAATAAATCATACACAGATTCGTACATTCATAAGAAATTTGTAATCATTATATTTAGAAAGTATTAGATAATGATAAAAGACATCGTAATTCCAGAAGTATCTGACGTAGCAATAGCTATCGTTCAGGAGTTTGAAGGCTTGGATGAATACAATGCTTATATTTTTAATTTTAAAGAAGAGAGTATTAAAAATGTGTTAATCACTTCTACAGGTTATGGAGTGATTAATGATGTCAAGAAAAAAACAAGCACACTTCGTCATTTTTTCGAAGAAATACAAACCTTGGATTATAAACTAATTGAACCTGTTTCTAAAGAAGTATTTGGATTAAGTAATGAATACTGGCTAAGCTTTACAATGAATGGTCAATTATTTGATAAACAATTTATTTTTTTACCAGAATCTATTATTGAATCTAACTTTCAAATGATTCCGTTTATCGACAAAAAAGGCGTCATTATAAAATAGATGATACACCGCCTGAAGTAGAAAACCTTATTTTTTTATTAAAAATTCCAACAACACCTCAATATTTGGAGGTATTGTTGTATGCAGAACCCTGTAAATTTTATATATTTAATACTTTAAGTATTAAAACCACATGGCTACTACATTTTAAGAATCCACTCCAGTGAAAGAAAAAATATCGATAGAAATTCTTAAAAAAGCTTACACGTTAATGTGCACGGCTAAAAGCATGGCAGAATTATACGAAGCCAATAAAGAAATTACGGCAAAGTATGTTCATGCAACTTCACGCGGACATGAGGCTATTCAATTAGCAATGGGCTTGCAATTGTTGCCTCAAGATTTTGTGAGTCCATATTATCGAGATGATAGTATGCTGTTGGGTATTGGGATATCTCCATTTGATTTAATGTTGCAATTACTAGCAAAACGAAACGATCCTTTTTCTGGTGGAAGAACTTATTATTCACACCCAAGTTTACGCAGAGATGATATGCCTAAAATTCCTCATCAATCAAGTGCTACTGGAATGCAAGCAATACCAACTACTGGCATAGCTATGGGATTACAATATTTAGAGTTAAATAATTTGCAAAAAGATTTTAAAGGAAAAAATCCAGTAGCGGTTTGTTCTTTAGGTGATGCTTGTATTACGGAAGGAGAAGTTGCTGAAGCTTTTCAAATGGCAACGTTAAAGAAATTACCAATTTTATATTTAGTGCAAGACAACGATTGGGATATTTCTGCTCATGCTCGAGAAATTAGAACTCAAGATGCAACTGATTACGCAAAGGGATTTAAAGGATTAGAAACGCGTACAATAGACGGAACAGACTTTATTTTATCATACAAAACAATCAATGAATGTTTAGAAATTATCCGTAAAGAGCGTCGTCCAATGTTGGTACATGCAAAGGTGCCTTTATTAAATCATCATACTTCTGGTGTGCGCAAAGAATGGTATAGAGATGATTTGGAAGAATGTGCAAAAAGAGATCCATTGCCACGTTTACGTAATCAATTAATTATTGCAGGAATTGAGGCTTCTAAAATTAAACAGATTGAAGAAGAGGCAGTTTCTTTTGTTGAGTCAGAATATCAAAAAGCATTATTAGAAGAAGATCCTCGCCCTGAAGATTTATTATTACATGATTTTGCTCCAACACCTATTATTGAAGAAAAAGGAAATAGAGCTCCAAGAGGTAAGGAGAAAACCGTTATGGTGGATAGCGCTTTATTTGCTATCAGAGAAATTATGGAGAAACATCCAAATGCTTTATTATATGGGCAAGACGTTGGAAAACGTTTAGGTGGTGTATTTAGAGAGGCTGCCACATTAGCTCAAACGTTTGGAGATAATAGAGTATTTAATACACCTATTCAAGAAGCATTTATTATTGGTAGTACAGTTGGTATGAGTGCAGTTGGTTTAAAACCAATTGTTGAGATTCAATTTGCTGATTATATTTGGCTTGGCTTAAATCAATTATTTACAGAGGTAAGCCGTTCTTGTTATTTAAGTAACGGTAAGTGGCCGGTGAGCTGTATTATTCGTGTACCAATTGGTGCATATGGCATTGGCGGACCATACCATTCAAGTTCAGTAGAAAGTATATTAGCAAATATTAAAGGAATTAAAATTGCGTATCCAAGCACAGGTGCCGATTTAAAAGGTTTGATGAAATCTGCATTTTATGATCCAAATCCAGTAGTAATGTTAGAACATAAAGGATTGTATTGGAGTAAAATTAAAGGAACTGAAGATGCAAAAACTATTGAACCAGATGAGGATTATGTAATTCCATTTGGTAAAGGTAGAGTGGTGCAAGAAGCTTCTGAAGAAAATATTACCAAAGGAAAATCTTTAACCATTATCACTTACGGTATGGGTGTTTATTGGGCAAAGAGCGCGGCTAAAAAATTTGAAGGTAAAGTAGAAATTATTGATTTAAGAACTATTGCCCCAGTTGACGAAGAGTTGATGTTTACAAGTGCTTGTAAGCATGGTAAATGTTTAGTATTAACAGAGGAGCCTGTTTTTAATGGATTCGCACAAAGTATCGCTGCGCGTATTTCTGAAAATTGTTTCAAAAAATTAGACGCTCCAGTAAAAGTTATTGGCTCTGAAAATCTACCAGCTATTCCGTTAAACTCAACATTAGAGAGAACTATGCTACCTAATGCTGATAAGGTAGAAAAAGCAATTGAAGACTTGTTGAATTACTAAAAATTAAAATGTATTTACAATTTGCAAAGTCTTTTTTTATTTTTTGGTTTTCTCTTATTATTCAAGTATTACTTTAAATAATCTAGTTCCCTCATTTGTTTTAGCTTTTAAGTAATAAACTCCTTTACTCATCATACTTATATCAATTATTGTTTGATTTGAGTTTTTGATGGTTTCAGTTTTTACGGTTTGTCCTAGTGCATTTATAATAGTAATATTTAAGCTTTCTATAGATGTTGAAGTAGAAATAGTAAATACACCATTATTAGGGTTAGGATAAATTGATATAGTTTCAGGAGTAGCTAAGTTTTCAATTCCTGTACAAGCGCTAACAGTTAAGGAAATAGAACTGTTGCTGTTACATGTCCCGTTTGATCCAATAACAGTATAAACTGTCGTAGTAGTAGGATTTGCAACTACTGCACTTCCATTCGCACTACTTAATGTTGCAGAAGGTGTCCAGGTATAATTAGTAGCGCCGCTTACTGTTAATGTAGCGCTTTGACCAGTACAAATTAATGAAGGGGATGCAATAGATGTAACAGTTGGACTAGGAGTAGTATTAATTGTAAATATTTTTGAAGTTCCTATGCAACCTCCGTTACTTCCAGTAACAGTATAAATAGTAGTAGATGCTGGAGATAATGTACTAGAAGAACCTGAACCTGATGGTGACCAAATATAACTAGACGCTCCAGTTAAACTAACTAAAACAGACGAACCACTGCAAATAGTTGTATTTGTTATAGATGTTGCTACCGTTGGAGTTGTACTTACATTTATACTAATTGTTTTTGATGAACTACAAGTTCCTTTAGAACCAGTAACTGTATAAGTAGTATTTGTTGTTGGTGTAACGGCTACAACAGTTGTTGTTTGACTTCCAGGTAACCAAGCATAAGTTGTTGCTCCGCTAGCTGTTAATGTTGCACTTTGTCCAGCACAAAGACTTGCAGATGAAGCTGTAACAGCTACAGTAGGCGAAGTGTTAACGGTAATAGTGAAATTTTTAGGAGTACTAGTACAACCTCCGTTACTTCCAGTAACAGTATAAATTCTAGTAGATGTAGGAGATAATGTACTAGAAGAACCTGAACCTGATGGTGACCAAGTATAACTAGACGCTCCAGTTAAACTAACTAAAACAGTTGAACCACTACAGATCGTTGTATTTGTTATGGATGTTGCTACCGTTGGAGTTGTACTTACATTAATACTAATTGTTTTTGATGAACTACAAGTTCCATTAGAACCAGTAACTGTATAAGTAGTATTTGTTGTTGGAGTAACAGCTATAACAGTTGTTGTTTGACTTCCAGGTAACCATGCATAAGTTGTTGCTCCGCTAGCTGTTAATGTTGCACTTTGTCCAGCACAAAGACTTGCAGATGAAGCTGTAACAGCTACAGTAGGCGAAGTGTTAACGGTAATAGTGAAATTTTTAGG
>JBEIPP010000133.1:0-8415 GCA_040376995.1 Flavobacteriales bacterium | reverse complement strand
GGTACAGGGAATTCTTGCGAATGCGGACCAACAGATAAAAAACGTAAAACAAAAATTACGAAAGTCGTATTTTAGATTGATTTAATATTAACTATTGGATTTTTAAATAATTGAATTTACAAAATACCCAAGCTGAAACTACTGAATTTGAATGCATTCAATTTGAATATGTAGCACCTGAAGAAATATCTTTATTATCAAATGCCACAACATCTGATGAAAAAAATTATCGTGAGTAAATCTATTTTTTTATTTTGTTTCGTTTGAGTTTACTTATATATCTTCTATATAACTCACTTAGACTTTCATATTCTTCTCGATAAAAAATACCAACTCCCTGTGTAAATGGACCTCCACTTGTTGCTATTTCTGTATTATCATTACTTCTATTAAATCCTTTTACTCGGTATTTTCCAGATTCAGATAATTTATACTCTAACGTTACGTCTCCAATTAAGTTACTAGTATTATTATTTTTGGCAGTTGTTGTGTTACTTGCAGTATTATTATTTGCAACACCAAAATTACCATCTATCGTTAGTCTATTATTAAATAACTGTTTTGATAATGCTAAGTCTAATTCATCGTTACTTAATGTTCCGCCTGGCCTGTAATTAACCCCTATATCAATATCTTTAGTAACACCGTTTAACCAATTACTCATTTTATTACTTAGCATTTCAGAACCAGTAGCTGCAGCGGCACCTCCAGCACTAATGCCACCTGATCCAGCAACAAAAAGAGGAGTTATAAAACTTCGAAGTAATAATAATGAAAACACTTGTCTATTCAATTCATTCTCATCGTTTAATAAACTTTTAATTGCAGAACGTGTGTTTTCATCAATTGTTGGTAATTCTATTCCAAATGAGATGTTAGGAGATGTTAACTTATCTTTCATATATAATTTACAATCAACTGGAAAACGTTTATTGTAATTATTTAAAGAATCGTCTGGAAACAATGGTTTAATAGAAGCTCTTTGTTTATAATTAGCTACAATATCAATATTTGCTTTATAAACATTTCCGTTCCATTTTATGGAACTACCTTTTTGAATTTCGAATTTTTTAGTAACAAAGTTTTCCAAAGTAAACAAATAATCACCGGTAGAAAGCACATAGTCGCCAAACATATCAAATTTACCTCTACTATTAATTTTCATATTCAAATTACCATCTCCTCTAGCTTTAATAATATCTCCAGATTTTTCATCAAAAATTAATTGCACCTCTGCATCTTTAGTCGCATCTAAATTAAAATCTAAAGAGAAATTTGATTTAGTGTTTTTTACAATAGCTTTTACAGTATCTTTAGTTACAAATTTTATAAAATCATTATTCCCTACTTCAGAGGGACCATCTAATGGGATATAAAAATAAGTACCGCCAGATGTTTTTAAATTCAATTCCATTTTTATATCATCTAGAAAACCATAAATACCTGCATTTCCAGATGCATACGCTGTACCATAATAACTTGGATTATTTGCAGCAGTGGTATTTAACAGCATTAATTTATTGGTATTAATATCAAAGTCAATACGTATATCCTTGAAATTATTATGAAAAATATTTCCTGATAGATTGCCAATATTTCCTCCAGATATTCCCTTATAAGGAACATCCTGAACTAATATATTATCAAATCTAATTTGTTTTGGAAGAATTTCGACATCTCCATTTATGATGTACTGAACGTTTGTGTAATCAACAACAATGGAACATTTAAAAAACTTAAGTTTAGCATTAATTTGTGGACTATCAAGTGTTCCAGTTATTGTTCCATTACCATTTAAATAACCGATTTTTACTGTAAAAATATCTTTAAAATAAGGTTGTAACAAGGATAAATCAAATGGTTCTGCTTTAAATGAAACATCTAAACTCTCTTCTTTTCTTTTAGGATAATAGTAACCGTTGAAAATAATATTTTTCATCAAATTTCCATCAAAATCTTTTGCAAAAGCCGAATAACCGTTAATATTTACATATTCTTTTTGTGGATTATATTCACTCTTAATCTCACCATAGCCAATCATTTTATTATTCAATTTAAGATCTTTAAAAGTGAGTTCACTTAAAATTAAAGTTTTTCCAAACAATCCATATATACTAGTATTGCCCGTTAAAGAACCATCAACGGTAACTTTAGCATCCTCTAAAAACGGATTTAATTGCGCTAACTTAAAATTTTGTATAAATACATCAATTTTATCATTACTATTTTTAGATAATTTTCCATCGATTGTAATTAACTGATTTTGATTGTAAAATGTTAGCGGATTTATTAAAACAGAAAATGCAGTATCAATAATTATTGGATTTGCTTTTACAATTTGCCATACACTGTCTTTTATGACATATTTAATTTTATCAAACAAAACAGTTGCATTTGTGTTTTCAAAGATGGCCTTACCACTTACAATACCTGCATTATTTGGGTTTCGCATATTATCCCAATTTAAATTAAAGTTGGTAATTCTATCATTTGCAATAAAAACTAAACTTGGATTTTTAAATGACAAACTATCCGTGATATTTATTGATTTTGAATTATATCTAAATTCCACACCATTAGGTAATGAGTTAACCGCTATTTGGTTATTTTTAAATTTAACTCCTAAGTATTCAATTAACTCACTATGTGTTTTTACGAATAAATAATTAATAGATGCATCAAAAGAACTCTCTACTTCCGAATTAGAACCAATCATTAAATCTTTTGTGAAAAGTTCTTTTACAATGGCGTAATTTTTTATTTTTAGTTTTAAATCGGCTTTATCACTATAAATATATCGTGTTTTTGTTTTCACAAAAGTAGGAAAATACTCATTTAAGTATTGTTTAAACGCATCAGGAAGCGTGCTTAAATTATATTTTCCCTTTAGCTCAACATTAGCGATGTTCGAATTCAGTTTAATGTTTTTAATATTACCCGACTGATCTAAATATAAATTAAAACTACTGAGTTTATATGTTTTTTCGGATGTTATATAAATAGTATTATCAAAATTTACTTGTCCACTTAAATTATCAATACTATTTCCGCTTAAGTTAATTAATATTTGTGAAGATACTTTGCCGTTTAATTGCGGAGTGGAAAAATGTGTTTTTTCTAGATCAAAATTATTAATCGTTGAGATAAAATTCATCTTAGGAACCTTTTGATTAAAATCAATGGAACCATTAAAATCGAAATTGGCATTTGTATCTTTACTTACAACATACCCTGTAAAGATTTTTTTTTTAAACAATCCATCAACCTTTACATTATCGTATTGATAGCCGTTAAAAAAGGCGGCTTGAACAATACCATCAAAAGAAGCATCCAATTCTTCAACGGTAACACCTTTACCTTTTATTTTTGTTGATAATGAAATTGGTCCAGTGAATTTAACTTGCGGTAATAATTTTGACAAATTAAAATTAGTAGTAGCGATAGAACCAGAATACTCAACAATTTTAGATGTGTTATTTGTATTTAAACGAAGATCTGTTTTTACTGTGCCTATATCTGTTTTAAATGTACCGTATGTTGCAAAGTCATTTAAAAAACCGTCAAATTTCCCTCTGTATGAAACCACACCAAGCTTTTGCATTTCGGGAGGCAATTTAAGGTACGTTGGTTTATTAAACGGAGGAATAGGAAATTTTTCTAAATCAGATTTTGATATAGAAAGCCTCTCTGCATCAAAATGTATAAATGATTTATTAATATCTGGCAAGCCTGTAATACTCATATCGCCAATAAACTGTGTATTATTTCTGTAGCGAACATTCATATTTGTTCCGCTTAAATCATTCACAAAACCTCTTACTTTGCCTTTTAATACTAACGTTTCTTCAAAACCGTTTAAGTCTTCAGCAAAATAAGCGATATCTTTAAAACTAACATAAGTACTATCTTTTAAGTTCCCCTTTATATAAACTTTGTTTATAAAATCTTGGTAATCCATCCACTGATCGTATTTGAATTGTAGTTTTCCTTTTACCAAACTATTGGATGTTTTTAAGTAAATACTATCACAGCGCAATTCGGTTGAAGAGATTTGTGCCCTAGTTGTTAAATTTTTCAACTCAATGCCACATTGCTCTTTAGCATTTAAATTAGTTATTTGCGCAAAAATCGTATCGCTTCTAAAATCAAATTCCGAAAAAGTTCCATAAATATTAGAAACATGAATATTATTATAATTCATGTTGTTCACTACTTTATCTGTATCTCTCAATAAATGATATGTAAAATCTACATTGTGTAATTTTAAATCACCATAAGTAATTTTCCAAGATGAAGGTATAGTGTCTTTTTCGGATTTAGAACCAGAATCAAAGTAATCTATTAAATATTGAAAGTTCCAATCCTCTTCATTTTTATATTTTAGCAGTTTAACTTTTACATCAACTAAATTTATTTCATCTAAATTTAAACGATGTGTCTTATAATTAAATCTACTCACATCTACAGTAATATTTTTGCCATAAACAAGCGTATCTTGATGCTTATCACTTACAAAAACACCTTGTAAGGTAACATTGCTGATGAAAGAAATTTTAACTCGATCAATATGAACGTTTGCATTTAACTCATTACTTAAATAAGTGGTTAGTTTTTGAGCGGCCCAAGTTTGAAAAGATTCGGTTTGAAGAGCAATGTAAAAGATGTTTAAAAAAAGCATTACAAGAAGTAAAGAAAACAATACTGTTTTCCATAATATTCTTGTAATTTTACCCCAACTGCTCATAGACTATAAAAATAACGAAATAACCTAAATCTAAAACGTTAATATAGTTTAAGTTATTGAGTAAAATAGTTGAAATTAATGGGATTAAACTCTACTGATCATAAAGACATTTTTGTTTTAGGCATAGAATCTAGCTGTGATGACACATCATGTGCAATTTTAAAAAACGGCATTTTGTTATCTAATATTACTGCTAACCAAAAAATACATGAGCAATATGGTGGTGTCATTCCTGAGTTAGCAAGTAGAGATCATCAAAAAAATATTGTTCCTGTGGTTGATGCGGCTTTAAAAAAAGCTAATATCAATCTCTCTCAAATAATTGCAATTGCTGTAACTAGAGGTCCTGGATTAAGTGGTAGTTTATTAGTAGGATTATCTTTTGCTAAATCCTTATCACTTGCATTAAACATTCCTTTAGTAGAAGTGAATCATATGCAAGGTCATATTTTAGCGCATTTTATTGAAGAAGTTTCGAGTTCAGAGTTTCTAGTTTCTAGTTCTAATAACTTGAAACCAGAAACTTCTAACATTAAACCAACCTTTCCTTTTTTATGTTTAACTGTTAGTGGTGGTCACACCCAAATTGTAAAAATTACCGATCATTTAAGTTTTGAATTATTAGCAGAAACTGAAGACGATGCTGTTGGTGAAGCTTTTGATAAAGCTGCTAAAATATTAGGACTTCCCTACCCTGGCGGGCCATTAATTGATAAATATGCCCAATTAGGTGATGCTACAAAATACAAATTTCCTACACCTCAACTCAAAAACAATAATTATAGTTTTAGTGGAGTAAAAACAGCTTTCTTGTATTTTATTCAAGAACAAACAAAATTAAACACCAATTTTATAGCTGAAAACCTCAATGACATTTGTGCTTCTTACCAAGCGCATTTAATAAAATATTTACTTAAAAATTTACTAGCAGTTAGCCAGGAAACAGGAATCAAACAAATTACTATTGCTGGCGGAGTATCTGCTAATTCAGGATTAAGAAGCGAACTAGAACTATTGGGAAAAAAAAATCAATGGCAAACGTATATTCCAAAATTTGAATATTGCACAGATAATGCTGCGATGATTGCCATTACTGGCTACTACAAATTTTTAAAGCAAGAATTTTGTGGTTTAGAAGCTACTCCACTTGCCAGATATGATATACAAAACAAATAATTTATTTTGTATTAAATTCATTCATACATCTTGCTAAACCTATAAATGCAAAGGCTTTCACAGCATCGGCTGCAATTTTAATTCTATCATCTAGTGTTTTCTTTTCTTCATCGCTCCACTTTCCTAACACATAATTTACTTGGCTTCCCTTATTAAACTCGTTACTAATACCAAAGCGTAAACGAGGGTATTGATTCGTATTTAATATTTGTTGAATATTTTTTAATCCATTATGTCCGCCATCACTTCCTTTTGGTCCTATCCGAATTTTACCAAATGGTAAGGCTAATTCATCAACAATTACTAATACATTTTCTACAGGAATTTTCTCGGTTTGCATCCAATAATTAACAGCCTTCCCACTTAAATTCATATAAGTTGTTGGTTTAATCAACACTAATTGTTTGCCTTTAAATTTAAATTCAACCATATCCGCTAATCTATCTGATTTAAATTTTAAGTCATTTTCTTTAGCCAAATAATCTAGCACATCAAAGCCAATATTATGGCGAGTGTGAGCGTACTCATCGCCAATATTTCCTAAACCAACTATTAAAAACTTACTCATACAACAAAGGTATTTTTTTTAGTAAAAATGCTACTTATTTTGTGTATAAAAATTATTTTCAATTTATTTTTTAATATAAAATTAATGCTTATACTTGTATCATCATAATTAAGACACTACATTATCTTGTAGTTCTAAAATCACAAAGAAAATTTTTAAATAATAAAACTCTTTTTTAATTATCATTCCCCTTATTAAGCATAACTATGTTTGAAGTATTAGATTTAACTAGCAGAGCTTTGCCTCAGCTAAAAGACATTTGCAAGCAATTTGGCATCGACGTAAAAGGATTAGCAAAACCAGACATGGTAATAAAAATTATTGATGCGCAATCAACTAATCAAGAATTAGCAGCTAAACTTGTAGCTCAGTTTCCTAAGAAAGACGCTGATAAAGTTGAAAAAAATACGGAAGCAAAAGTAAAAAAACCTCGTATTCAAAAACCAGTTGAAGGGGAAGTGAAAATTGAAAAGACATTATTTGAAGACGCTCCAATTATACAAGAAGTTGAAATAAATCCAATTGTAGAAAAAATTCACACTGAAAAAATTCATACTGAACGTCCAGCGCGTCAAGCTATGCCTGATAGAAAAGAAGAGCCTGTTCGTAAAGTGCCTGTTCATAATCATCCTAAACCTCAACAAAATCATAACAATATTAATCCTTCAATTGAACCAACAGAATCAAAACCTGTAGTCAATAATGATTTAGCGATTAATATTGAACCTGAAGAAAAGCCTCAAACTCCAGATGGGATGGAAATGAGTGATAACAAGCCTGAACATAAACATCAACCAAAACCAGAGCGCGTATATTATAATTTTGATGGTATTGCAATTGGTGAAGGTGTTTTAGAAATGATGCCAGATGGATATGGTTTCTTAAGAAGTTCGGATTACAATTATTTAAGTTCACCAGATGATATTTATGTTTCTCAATCTCAAGTAAAATTATTTGGATTAAAAACAGGAGATGTTGTTCGTGGTGGAATTCGTCCTCCAAAAGATGGCGAGAAATTCTTCCCTTTAGTTAAAGTTGAAGAAATTAACGGTCGCGAACCTTCATACATTAGAGATAGGGTTCCTTTTGATTATTTAACACCTTTATTTCCTTCAGAAAAATTAAAATTAACAGGTCATCCATTACAAAATAACAGCACTCGTATTATTGATATGTTTGCGCCAATTGGTAAAGGACAACGTGGTTTAATTGTAGCACAGCCAAAAACAGGTAAAACTGTTTTATTAAAAGATATTGCTAATGCTATTGCTTACAATCATCCCGAAGTTTATTTAATTATTTTATTAATTGATGAACGACCTGAAGAGGTAACTGATATGGCACGAAGTGTAAAGGCAGAAGTTGTATCATCTACTTTTGATGAGCCAGCAGAGAAACACGTAAAAATTGCCAACATTGTTTTAGAAAAAGCAAAACGCATGGTAGAGTGCGGGCATGATGTTGTTATCTTATTAGATAGTATTACACGTATGGCTCGTGCTTATAACACCGTTGCTCCATCAAGCGGTAAAGTATTATCAGGTGGTGTTGAAGCCAATGCATTACAAAAACCAAAACGTTTCTTTGGTGCAGCTCGTAAAATCGAAAACGGTGGTTCATTAACTATTATTGCAACAGCATTAACGGAAACTGGATCTAAAATGGACGAAGTTATATTTGAAGAATTTAAAGGAACTGGTAATATGGAATTACAATTAGATAGAAAAATTGCTAATCGCCGTATTTTCCCAGCAGTAGATTTATCGTCTTCATCAACACGTAGAGATGATTTATTATTAGATAAAGAAACCTTACAACGTTTATGGGTTTTAAGAAAACATTTATCTGATATGAACCCAGTTGAAGCTATGGAGTTTTTATTAAATCAACTAAGCAAAACTCGCTCTAATGAAGAATTTTTAATTGG
>JBEIPP010000095.1:0-12542 GCA_040376995.1 Flavobacteriales bacterium | reverse complement strand
AACTTATCGTTTCTCTTTTTTTGTTTTTTTCTTTTATATTTGTCATAGCCATTGTTTTTGAGCATAAAATTATGTAGCTTTTTTAAAGACTACTCAATGTTCTTTCTCAATGGCTAATTTTATTACATGGATACTTTGTAATTAATCATTGTTCGAGGTTTACCATTTTCAAACCAATATTGCCAATTACCCTCTAACAGTCCTTTCTCATAAATTCCTTCAGAATCTTTTTGTCCATTTTCATAAAAAATTGTCCATAAACCTTGGTTTTTATCCTTAACGCATTCACCTTTTGAGCTCACTTTTCCATTAACAAAATAGTATGTAAATGAACCATTCTTTTCTTTATACTTTTTGTCTTTGTATTCTCCAATCATTTGTATGTTCCCATCAATATAATAATCATAAGCCATGTAATGTTTGTCGGCGGTTGTAAATGCTTTTCGATAAAACGATGCAACTTCTTTATTTGATATCTCTTTCCAATTATGATCATAGTATATAAATAGAGTATCTTGAGCCAAAGCGCCTAACGAGAATGAAAAGGTTAAAATTAAAATATTAAAAAATTTCATAAATGTGATTTAAAAAATGCAAAAATGTTGTAAGTCGTTTTTAATTTTAATTATTAATTTAATTCCTAGTTCTTTTTTAAGTAAATAATAAATGGAAATTTTTTTACAATTTCATTTTTTTCCTCGCATACTTTCACAAAATCTTCAGATTTTATTACTTCACTTTTAATTTTTAAATTATAGCTAACTTCTAATGTTTTAGCATTTATTTGTTCCATCTTCTCATCGAAGAAAAAACCAACATTATCATATTTCTTGTAACTATCCATTACCAAAACCTCTTTTGGGAACTTAAAAATAACTTTATAATGAAGATTCATCGGATAGTTTAATTGAAAATCATATTTTCTTTCCTGACAGGTCGATTTAGATAAGTACTCATACAATGTAGTCGGTTCATATTTAAAGATCATATAGCCTGCAAAATTAGGCTCCTTTAGCTTATCGCCATCCTGCCAAAAACCATCTATTTCATAATTATATGTAGTAGTAACAATATTCTCCTTAGGATTATCATTAATTTTTATGTCGCCAACTTTGTTCACTTTAGGATAAAATTTTTCCAAATCGTCTGTAACCCATTTTGATAGATCATTAGACGTATATTGTTCCAAAATCAATCTTCTTTGATCAGCTTCTAATCCAATTCTTTCTGATTTAATATCTAAAGTTGAAGCCTTATCAAAAGATGTGGTTGTTATTTCATCAGTTAAAATAACCTCCGAATAAAACTTCTGTGGCTCCATGATTGATAATGAATCTGCATTACTTCCAATAACTAATGCATTGTGATAATTGTTTATAGCCAACTGATTATAATCTCCGCCTTGTTGAACAAATGTTGGATCTACCCAATACGTTGCATTATTAATATTAAATTTGACTATACAGTGATTAAAAATTTCATTAGTTGGAAAAAATTGATTTATATTATGTGTAATGGTAGTATTAACAAGGGCAGGATATACGTCGTGTATACCTATTTTTTTGAGAAGCCACACTAATAAAAGCGACTTGTCTTTGCAATCACCAAATCGTTGTTTAACAACCTGTTCAGGATGTAATGGCTTGATGCTCCCTATTCCGGCTTCAATGCCCATGTAGCGAATATCATTTTGCACAAAATCAATCGCCTTGTTTATTTTTTCATCAACCGTTTCATTGCCTGTATATATTTCTTTAAAAACACTTTCCAAATTAGGTTCGGCTTTTAATGCAAATGTTCTTTGCCCCCAAATATTTACATCCTTCCAATTTTTAAAACTACTCAGGGTAAAATATTTATACGGTATTTCCCAAGCGGGAATACTTTCTTCAAGATTAATTGCTTTAACATTATTAACTTTAATCTCGAGCTGCTTAAATGTGTTGCTCACTGACTCCGAAAATTTTACCGAACTATCTGAATTCACTAGTTTATATTGATAGTTTTTATCTTTGGAATATAATACTCTGAGGTGAAGTAGATCTATAGGGTTTTCTGACTCTAAAGGAACAAATAAATATTTTTCTTTTTCAAATATTGGGTTTTTTCCAACCAAAGTATAAGCAAAATCAATATAATCATCTTTTCTAATATCATTTAAATTATCATAAGCAGAAATTTGACCAGTGTATATCCCACTGTTTAAAGCAAATTCATTGTTAATTTTTTCAAAACTTAAGTCTTTTGTTCTATCAATTATTTCGCCATTTCTATGAATAAATAAATGATGTATTAAAACTTTTTGATAAGAAGAATCATAAGAAATAAGCAACTGTGATGCATTTGTAATTCCCGAGTACGAAACAACATTAGTTACCTCATGATTATATGTAGAATTTTCATCAAGATTAACTTGATAATCAGCTAATGCTAAATAGTAACCTGAAGACACTTCATATTTGGCAATCATACTTTTTTTAGGAAGTTCTACTGATTGAACCCACGATGGCTTTTTTTCAATTTTATATTTCTGTGCAATAACTGACTGAAATATCAAAAATGTAAAGAATAGTATTTTATATTTTTTCATTAAAAAAATTTAAAAATGCTTTTTGAACGATTAACAATAATTGTTTAGATGTAAAATTATTAAGAAGTTCTTGTTAAACTTTATCTGCAAAAAAATTAATGTATTACAATAATGACAAATCAAGAATTAGTTTAACTTCTCAATGCTAATCAATGTAGAAATGAACTCGTCTACTTCTACTGAAACCGCATTATCTAGCACTTTCAATACCTGTAAATCTCCTGTCAGAGTTTCGGCGCAAATATACTTTAAATTATTTTGAATGGCTGTATCTAAAGCATCATTTTGTTGAATTTTAACCAAAATTTTATCAGTTACATCTAAACCACTGTCTTTACGCATGTTTTGGATACGGTTTACCAATTCTCGAGCTAATCCTTCTTCTTTTAAAGATTCAGACAAAGTAACGTCTAAAGCTACCGTTATTTGGCCATTATTAGCGACTTTCCAACCTGGAATGTCTACTGGGATAATTTCTACATCTTCCCCTTCTAAAACGATTTCTTCTCCTTCCACATTCATCTTAAATTGCCCTGTTTTTTCAATTCCAGAGATAATTAAGTCGCCATGATCGTTTGCATAAGCTTGAACCGTTTTCATGTGTTTACCACATTTTTTACCTAAAGTTTTAAAATTTAACTTCAAATTTTTAACGATATGGGCTTCTTCTTCAGTCACAAACTCTAACTCTTTCACGTTTACCTCAGCTAAGATAATATCTTTAACTGCCTCAACATGTTGTCTGAATTCTGTATCCAAAATAGGAATACGTATTTTTTGTAATGGCTGACGAACTCTTAAATTTTCTTTCTTACGAATAGATAAAATCATAGAAGAGATTTTTTGAGCCATCTCCATACGTTTTTCTAAACTGCTATCAATAATGCTTAAATTAACTTTTGGATAATTAGTTAAATGCACAGAATTAACGTCTCCAGAAACATCGTTTAAGTTTTGATATAACCAATCTGCGAAGAATGGCGCAATTGGACTCATTAATTGTGATAAAGTATTTAAACACTCAAACAAGGTTTCGTAAGCTGCTTTTTTATCGTCACTGATATCGCCTTTCCAAAAACGACGGCGTGATAAACGGATGTACCAATTGCTTAAATGCTCATCTACAAACTCCTCAATATAACGAGCTGCTTTATGTGGTTCAAATGTTTCGTATTGCTCTGTTACCTCTTTTACTAATGAATTTAATTTTGATAAAATCCATCTATCAAGTTCAGAACGATTACTAACGTTTACCGTATTGTTTAAATCAACTACAAAACCATCTACGTTAGCATATAAAGCGAAGAATCCATAGGTGTTATATAAAGTACCAAATAATTTACGTTGTACTTCACCAATACCTTCTACATCAAATTTTAAATTATCCCAAGGCGCGGCATTTGCAATCATGTACCAACGAGTAGCATCAGCTCCATATTTTTCAATCGTTTCAAATGGGTCAATTGCATTACCTAAACGCTTACTCATTTTGTTTCCGTTTTTATCTAACACTAATCCGTTAGATACCACATTCTTGTATGCTACTGAATCAAAATTCATGGTTGCAATAGCATGCAAAGTAAAGAACCATCCACGTGTTTGATCTACTCCTTCTGCAATAAAATCAGCTGGATAATATTTTTTATCGTCAATTAATTCTTTGTTCTCAAATGGATAATGCACTTGTGCATAAGGCATAGCGCCCGAATCGAACCACACATCAATTAAATCAGGCTCACGGAATAATTTTTTTCCGTTTTTCTCTAAGACAATATTATCAGCGTATGGCTTATGTAAATCAAAGGTATCGTAATTCTCTGCTGTAAAGTTTCCTGGTACAAATTTCCCTAATGGATTCTCTGTCATGAAACCTTTAGCTATTGAATTTTCAATTTGATTTTTTAACTCTTCTGCACTACCAATAACTATTTGTTCTGAGCTATCTTCGCTTGTCCAAATAGGAATGGGAATACCCCAAAAACGAGAACGAGATAAATTCCAATCATTTAAATTTTCTAACCAGTTACCAAAACGACCTGTACCAGTAGCTTCTGGCTTCCAGTTAATGGTTTTGTTCAATTCAATCATACGGTCTTTTGCCGCTGTTGATTTAATAAACCAAGAATCTAATGGATAATATAAAACGGGTTTGTCAGTTCTCCAACAGTGAGGATAACTGTGCTCGTATGTTTCTTTCTTAAATAACTTTCCTTCTTCTTGTAATTTTAAAACAATACGTTCATCAACACTTAAGTAAGCTTTTAATTCTTTGATCTTTCCTGAGGCTTCTAAAATTTGTTTTTGTTTTTCAAACTCAATTTGTTTCTCAGCATCGGTGTGATAGGCTTCTTTTACATATTCTTCGCCATACAAAAATTTGCCGTCTTTAATTTCAGGTAAAAAGCGGCCACGTTTATCAACTAAAGTTAATGAACCAATGCCGTTTTGTTTAGCTACTCTAAAATCATCTGCACCAAAGCTTGGCGCAATGTGTACAATACCAGTACCATCGGTTGTTGTAACAAAATCACCAACAATCACTTTAAACGCATCGCCATCTGTTGGTTGTGTAAATGGTAATAATTGTTCGTATGAAACGCCAGCTAAATCAGAGCCTTTTGCATGACCAACAATTTTAAATGGAATGTTTTTATCGCCTGGTTTATAATCTTCAAATTTTAAGTCGGTATGTTTTTCAGAAAAATATTTATTGACTAAGTCTTTCGCTAATACAACCGTTTGCGGAGTTCCGCTGAATGGATTAAAGCTTTCAACAAATACATAATCAATATCTTTTCCTACAGCTAAAGCCGTGTTTGAAGGCAAAGTCCAAGGTGTGGTTGTCCAAGCTAAAAAGAATGTAGAATTACGAATTACGATTTCCGAATTCGGTATTCTAAATTCGTCGCTCGTCAATCGGAATTGAACTGTCGCTGTTCTGTCTTTCACATCACGATAACAACCTGGTTGATTTAATTCGTGAGAAGATAAACCGGTACCTGCCGCTGGCGAGTAAGGCTGAATGGTAAAGCCTTTGTATAATAAATTTTTGTTATTTAAGTTTTGTAGTAGCCACCATACACTTTCAATGTACTTGTTGTCGTATGTGATATATGGGTCTTTCATATCAACCCAGTAGCCCATTTTAGCTGTTACATCTTCCCACTTATCAGTATATTTCATTACTTCCTTGCGGCAAGCTTTGTTGTAATCTTCAACCGAAATAAATTTTTTGCTATTCGGATTTCCAATATCTTCTTTCGTAATTCCTAATGATTTTTCTACGCCAAGCTCAATAGGCAAACCGTGAGTATCCCAACCAGCTTTTCGTTTTACTTGAAAGCCTTGTAAGGTTTTATAACGACAAAAAATATCTTTAATAGTACGTGCCATTACGTGATGAATACCCGGCATACCATTAGCACTTGGTGGGCCTTCGTAAAATACCCAAGGTGTTTTGCCTTCGCGTGTAGAAATAGATTTTCCAAAAGTGTCTTTTTCTTTCCAATAATCTAAAATGTCTTTACTTATTTGTGATAAGTTAAGTTGGTTGTATGTAGGGTACTTTTTCATGTTCTTTTTTTAAGTTTTGAACCATATAAGTGATAAAAGTACTCATACAGCTTTCCTAATTATAACTTAACAACCATAGAAAACATAATTCTATGACATATGCTATTTTAGGGGAACGAATTTAAGAAAAAATTGTGTTTTTTTATCTTTTTGATGAAGGAAATACTAGCTTTAAAACTATGAGCTTAGGTGTTTAAAAATCATCTTAATTTTCCCATTTGTTTCATTTTAGATTCAAAGGAATAGGCTATGGTTTGAGCCCTTTGAATCGCCATAGTGGCTTTTTGGCCTTCAAATAAATGATGAATTGTGCTTTCAAAAGCTCTGAGCCAAATGTCAAAATGCTCTGCTTTTAAAGGTAAATTCAAGTGTTTATCAAAAACATTGGTGGTATAACCCTCTTTATCCAAAAGAACAAATTCCCAAAAAGGAATCATGTGAGGCATGTGTTTTTCAAAATTAACATGAGCAAAGATGGGTTTTACCTCTTCGTTTAAAAGCAAATTAGAGTAAAATGTTTTTACTAAAAGTTCAACGTCTGAGGAATTGGTGATGTTTGGCATCTTTTATTTTTTTTGACAAACTTGAATGGTGTGGCTAATTCCCACATTATCAATTTGCTCAACAATTTTAAATCCTGCTTTGTCAATTAAACGGTTAAACACCGCACTATCGTACATTTGGCTGTTTCCGTTAGCAATATTGGTAAAGTATAATGAAGTCATTTGTAAACTAAAAGCACTTGGTCTAAATTTTTGACGATCCCAAAAAGTTTCCATGATGTATATATTCCCATCGTCTGCAATAGCTTCATGGCAACGTTTTAAAATACTCACAATTTCATCTTCGCTAAAACAATCTAAAAATTGACTCATCCAAATTGCATCTGCTCCCTTCGGAAAACGATTAGCGTCATCTAAAATATTGATGGGATGATAATTTACTCTATCCGAAAAAGGTGTTTTCGCAATGTTTTCTTTAGCCATCGCTAATTGACCTGGTAAATCTAACATCGTCATTTTTACGTCGGCATCATAGTTAAGGCACTTCATGGTAAATTTTCCCGTATTACCTCCAATGTCTAAAATGTGCTTTGGTTTACGTTTAAATAACTCATCTAGGGCTTGGTCAAATGAGCCATCAGAATAGTAATGGTCAAAATTGAACCAACTATCTTGTATTGGTTTTGGTAAATGTGCTAATCCTTCGTAAACGGTTGGCCAGTCGCCTAAAACTTTCAATCCTGTTGGTTTGCCTTGTTTAATACTTTCAGTTAATGAAAACATTCCTTCGTAACAAACGTCATTAGTAAAATCCATATTAACGTTAGTCATACGATCGTTTAAAATAAATAAGCCAGTTTTGGTGATAATATATTTATCATTATTTTTAACAACTAATCCAATTCCTAAACCCGCTTCTAATAACACTCTAACGCCGTATTCTGACAATTTGAGTTTTGTGTATAATTCTTCTAAAGTTATACCTTTGATGCTAGATTCCTCTACCATTGCCAAAATTCCCAAATCTCTGAGGGATTTAGTTGCCTGAAAAACTATTGGTGCAAATACAATAAACTGAGCCGCTGTAATGGCTTCAAAGGCTGATTTGTCGTCTTTGGTAAAAAAATCCATGGTTTTAAAAAACTAAAAAATTAATGCTAATTTAATTGTAGAGTGCCAAAATAATGAAAAGATTATACATTCTTTCGATTTTATTAATAAAAACTAAATACCCAACAGCATGGGTAGTAAAATTGTTTGTATTATTGTAATTTGCACGCACAATTATGGTAAAAATAGGAGATAAAAAAATATCGGCAGATGATTTTTATAAAGTTTTAATAAATAATTTAGAACTTAATTTGGATGAAGAAGCTTTAAGAAAGGTATATCGAAGTCATTATTTTTTAAAAGAGTTTACTCGCGAAAAATTAATATATGGTATTAATACTGGGTTTGGACCTATGGCACAATACCGTATTAATCATGACGATCAAATGAAATTGCAATACAATTTGATTCGTAGTCACTGTTCAGGTTCAGGAAATCCAATTCCTGAAATTGATTGTAAAGCAGTGATGCTAGCGCGTTTAAATACCTTAATGCAAGGTTTTGCGGGTATTCATCCTGATGCATTAATTTTAATTAAAGATTTAATTAATAAAAATATTTCTCCTGTCATCTACGAGCACGGTGGTTTGGGTGCTAGTGGTGATTTAGTGCAATTAGCTCATTTAGCATTAACTCTCATTGGCGAAGGAGAAGTTTATTATAACGGTGTAATAACTTCAACAGCGGAAGCCTTTAAAAAAGAAAATATCACAGTCATGGAAATTCATATTCGTGAAGGTTTAGCCTTGATGAATGGGACTTCTGCCATGAGCGGTATTGGTATGTTAAATGTAATTTATGCTGAAAACTTAATGAACTGGAGCTTATTAGCTTCGGCAACCATTATGGAATTAGTACAAAGTTTTGATGATCACTATTCTACTCCACTAAATGAAGTGAAACACCATCACGGACAAAATGCTGTGGCAAGAGCTTTACAAGAAACTTTAAAAGACAGTAAATTAGTTAAAAGTAGAGAAGAATATCACTACAATCAAAAAGTAGAAGTAGATGTTTTAGTGGAGAAAATGCAAGAATATTACTCTATTCGTTGTGTACCACAAATTGTGGGTCCGATTGTAGATACTGTAAACTATGCAAAAGAAGTTTTAATTAATGAAATCAACTCTGCTAACGATAATCCAATTGTAGATTGGGAACGAAAAAACGTTTACCACGGGGGAAATTTCCATGGCGATTATGTTGCCTTAGAAATGGATAAATTAAAAATTGCCATTACCAAGCTATCTATGTTAGCTGAAAGACAGTTGAATTTTTTATTAAATAATAAGTTAAACAATATATTGCCTCCATTTGTTAATCACGGGGTATTAGGATTAAACCTAGGTATGCAAGGCGTGCAATTTACTGCAACATCCACTACTGCCGAAAATCAAATGTTATCAAACCCAATGTATGTGCATAGTATTCCAAGCAATAACGATAATCAAGATATTGTGAGTATGGGCGCTAACGCTGCATTAATTTGTAAAAAAGTAATTTTAAATAGTTACGAGGTATTAGCCATTGAATGGATGACCATTTTACAAGCCGTTGATTATTTGAAAATGCAAGATAAATTGTCAACAAAATCAAAAGATGCTTACGAAAAATTACGCAAAGTATTCCCTTGTTTTGTTGAAGATTCAATTAAGTATAAAGATGTAAAAGCAGTAAGAGATTATATTTTCTATAATCATATTGAGATATTATAAAAACTAAAGAATTAATAAAACTATGTAATATGCATTAGTTACTGGCGGAAGCCGAGGAATTGGAAAAGCAATATGCTTAAGATTAGCCGACATGGGCTATAATATTATTATTAACTACACATCAAACGATGAGGAGGCTATTAAAACTCAAGAGTTAATTAAAGCAAAAGGGGTAGATGCTGTGTTAATGAAATTTGACGTGAGTGTTACTGCAGATGCAGATGCCCATGTAGAAAAATGGATTAACGATAATAAAGATAAATCAATTGCAGTTTTAGTTAATAATGCTGGTATTAGAAGAGATAATATCATGGTATTTATTAGTCCAGAAGATTGGCACAGAGTATTAGATATTACTGTAGATGGCTTTTATAATGTAACACGTCATGTTGTAAAAAGTATGTTAAATAAGCGTAAAGGTCGTATTGTAAATATTGTGTCTTTATCAGGATTAAAAGGAATGCCAGGACAAACTAATTATTCTGCTTCTAAAGGTGCCATTATAGCCGCTACTAAATCATTAGCCCAAGAAGTTGGTAAACGTGGAATTACAGTAAATGCAGTGGCCCCTGGATTTATTAAAACAGATATGACTCAAGATATTAATGAAGCAGATTATAAAGCTATGGTGCCAATGAATCGTTTTGGTGAGCCTGAAGAAGTAGCAGGTGTGGTGGCTTTTTTAGTTGGTAAAGATTCTAGTTATATAACTGGGCAAGTAATTTCAGTAAACGGAGGATTATATAGCTAAAAATTCTCGCAAAGGCGCCAAGACGCAAAGAAGATTATTTAATCATGACAGAAAATGAACTTTCTAAAATAATAGTAAATACGGCTTATCAAATTCATACTAAACTTGGGCCTGGACTTTTAGAATCTGTTTATGAAAAAATAATGCTATATGAATTAATTAATCAAGGATTAAGTGTTGAATCTCAAAAAGGAATACCCGTTGTCTGGAATGAGATAAATATGGAAATAGGGTTTAGAGCAGATTTAATAGTAGAAAAATCAATTATTGTTGAATTAAAATCAGTAGAAACAATTTTACCAGTTCATCAAAAACAACTACTTACATATTTAAAACTAACAAATGTAAAATTAGGTTTACTTATCAATTTTAACGAAAACTTAATAAAAAATGGAATTACACGTATTGTCAATAATTTATAACTTTAAAAAACTTTGCGGCTTTGCGGCTTTGCGAGAAATGATTTAAAAGATGAACAGAGTAGTTATAACAGGTATAGGTGCCTGGTCATGTTTAGGAAAAAATGTCGACGAAGTGAAAAATTCGTTATTTACCGGTAAATCCGGAATTGGATTTGATCAGGTAAGAAAGGATATGGGCTATCGTTCTGCCTTAACAGGCATTGTTGATGCGCCCGTTTTAAAAGGCTTATTAGATAGAAGAGCTCGTATAAGCATGGGGCAGCCTGCGGAATATGCCTATATGGCAACGTCGGAAGCTTTACGCATGGCAAATATGGATCCCGATTGGATTGCCAGCCAAGAAGTAGGTATTATATATGGCAATGATAGTGTAGCTAAATCTACCATGGAAGCCATTGATATTGTTAGAGCAAAAAAAGATACGACACTCGTTGGTTCAGGAGCAACATTTCAATCCATGAACTCAACAGTAACCATGAATTTATCTACTGTTTATAAATTAAAAGGGATTAATTTCACATTAGCAGCTGCTTGTGCTAGTGGCTCTCATTCTATAGGCATGGCCTACTTGTTAATTCGTACTGGTTTACAGCAGCAAGTTATTTGCGGAGGTGCCCAAGAAGTAAACCCTTTTACATTTGGAAGCTTTGATGGCTTGAGCGCTTTTTCGATTCGTGAAAATGACCCAACTACAGCTTCTCGCCCTTTTGATAGAGATAGAGATGGATTAGTACCAAGTGGTGGCGCAGCTACCGTTATTTTAGAAAGTTTAGAATCGGCACAAAAACGTGGAGCAAAAATATTAGCAGAAGTAACTGGTTACGGATTTTCTAGTAATGGAGAACATATTAGTAACTCTAGCGTTGATGGGCAAGTTCGTTCCTTATCAATGGCATTAAAAGATGCAAAATTAACAGCTAAAGACATTGATTATATTAACGCTCATGCTACCTCAACTTTAGGAGGAGATAAAGTTGAAGCTAAGGCTATTCATCAACTATTTGGCGATTGCAACACTCCCGTGAGTTCAACAAAATCAATGACGGGTCACGAATGTTGGATGGCTGGAGCTAGTGAAATCGTTTACTCTTTATTAATGATGCAAAATGATTTTATTGCTCCAAACATTAATTTTGAAAATCCAGACGAAGATTCTCAAAAAATAAATATTATTGCTCAAACTAAGCAAACACCATTAAACACGATTTTATCAAATTCATTTGGTTTTGGCGGTACAAATTCGACTTTGATAATTAAAAAATTCGCCTAATTTTGCATATTTATTCAAAATAAATATAAAAAGGTAATAGTATCATGACGCAAGAAGAAATTACAAAAACCGTGAATGGTTTTTTAGTTGAAGAGTTTGAAGTAGACGAATCTAAAATTACACCAGAGGCGAATTTACGTGACACATTAGAACTCGATAGTTTGGATTATGTAGATTTAGTAGTAGTAATTGAAAGTCATTTTGGATTTAAAGTAGTTGGGGAAGATTTTTTAGGTATACATACTTTCCAAGATTTTTATGATTATTGCTATAAAAAAGTTCAAGAAAAAGCAGTAGCTTAATTTATTATATTTTTAAATACTGAAAACAAAACACTTAGTGTTTTGTTTTTTTATTTATGATACATTTACAGTATGGCTGATCAAAATAAATGGAACGGGCAATCGCAAGCTAAAGTTTTAGGATTTAAAATTTTCGTATTCATCTTAAATACATTTGGCCTAAATCCGGCATATTTTTTACTACGTTTTGTTGCTTTTTATTATTTCTTATTTACTAAACAAAACAAACACATCCGTGAGTATTTTATAACTGCCCATGGTTATTCTTCTCTCAAAGCGCGATTAGCTATTTATAAAAATAATTTT
>JBEIPP010000261.1:0-2860 GCA_040376995.1 Flavobacteriales bacterium | reverse complement strand
CTAAAGGTGTACCTTCTGGATAGTAAGATTCTTTAGTTAAGGACAAACCCATCATTTCGTTATAACCAAATCCAATTAATAAATTAGCGGTCGTATTATCAGTAGCAGTTACTTTTTCTCTATCGGCATAACTCGCCGAGAATTTAATTTGAGTGCTTTCTTCAACGTTATTGTAACCGTAAATACGCATTACTTCTTCAATCACATCCGCTTCGCGAGTCACATCTGTTTTGTATTGAGGAACAGATAATAATAAGCCATCGTTACCTTCTTTAGTAATGGTAATACCTAGTGAAGTTATGATGTGCTTAATCGTATTTTTATCAATATCTTTTCCAATTAAGGATTGGCAGTTGTGGTAAGAAAAATCTACTTGAAATGGTTCTAATTTTTCAGGATATATATCTACAATATCCATACTTAATACTCCACCAGCACATTCAAAAATTAAGGCAGCTGCGCGTTTTAAAGCAGTAATCGTCATTTCAGGATCTGTACCACGCTCAAAACGGAAACTGCTATCCGTTTTTAATCCATGTTGTTTACTGGTTTTACGAACATAAGCAGGATTGAAATACGCTGCTTCTAAAAAGATAGCCGTTGTATCATTATTTACTCCGCTATCCAAACCGCCAAATACACCAGCCATACACATGGGTTCATGCGAATTGCAAATCATTAAATCATTTGTAAGCAAAGTGCGTTCAGTACCATCTAATGTTTTAAATTTAACACCTTCTAGTCCTGTTTTGACAACGATTTTATTGTCGGTGATTTTATTTAAATCAAAAGCATGTAAAGGTTGTCCTAAGTCATGCAAAACAAAATTGGTAATATCAACAATGTTATTAATTGGACGTAATCCAATTGCCAATAAATAATTTTTTAACCAATCGGGAGATGGTTTTATAGTGATACCAGAAATTACTAAGCCACTATAACGTTTACATGCTTCTGTGTTTTCAATAGTAATATCAACTTTGTTAATATTACTGGCTTCGGGTAATTCAAAAATATTATGAAGTTTTGCTTCGTAAGTATTTGTATTGTTTTTGCAATTTAATATAGCAGCCAAATCTCTTGCAACTCCATAATGGGAAGTTGCATCTGCACGGTTAGGTGTTAGGCCTATTTCTAAAACATAATCATTTTCTAATTTAAAGAACTCAGCAGCTGGTGTTCCAACTGTAGCATGGTCTGGTAAAATCATGATACCATCATGACTGTTTCCTAAACCAATTTCATCTTCCGCACAAATCATTCCTTCACTTGCTGCACCACGTATTTTTGATTTTTTTATTTCAAATGGTTCTCCAGTTGTTGGATATAATTTAGCGCCAATCATGGCTACTAGCACTTTTTGTCCAGCAGCTACATTTGGAGCACCGCACACTATATTTAATAATTCGTCAGCGCCAACGTTTACCTTAGTAATGCTTAATTTATCAGCATCTGGGTGTTTTTCTTTTTCAATCACTTCACCAACTACAATACCTTTTAAGCCACCTTTCACTGTTTCAAATGCTTCAATCCCTTCTACTTCTAATCCAGAAGAAGTTAGGTGTTCATCCATTTGTTCAGGAGTTAATTGTGTATTTATTAAGGTTTTTAACCAATTGTATGATATTTTCATTGTAAAAGAGTTCTAAATATAAAGGCTATAAAAATACAAAAATTACGATTATAAAATTGGGTAAAAACCTATATTTGCCAAGTGGCAGAAATAGGCAAAGACATATCAAAAGCCAAAGGTTTTTTGGAAAAAGAACAATTAGTAGCTATCCCAACCGAAACGGTATATGGCTTGGCTGCTAATGCATTAAATCCCATTGCTATAGCTAAAATATTTGAAGCTAAAGAGCGTCCAACTTTTGATCCCTTAATTGTGCATACATACTCTTTGCAAGAGGTTCACAATTTAGTGACAGGCATTCATCCTTCTTTGTTAAAATTAGCTCAAACCTTTTGGCCAGGACCATTAACCTTGTTGTTGCCTAAAAAAGAAATCATTCCCAATTTAGTAACATCAGGTTTAGATAGAGTAGGTGTAAGGATTCCAAATCATTCATTAACACTAGAATTATTGTCTCAACTAAATTTTCCATTAGCGGCACCAAGTGCTAATCCTTTTGGATATATAAGTCCAACAACAGCTGAGCATGTGGATAAGCAATTAGGAAATAAAATATCTTATATTTTGGATGGAGGCTCTTGTGAAGTTGGTTTAGAATCAACTATTGTGGGTGAAGAAAATGGAGAAATAATTATATACCGCTTAGGAGGATTATCCATTGATGATATTGAATCTGTGGCAGGAACAGTTTCAGTGCAATTAAATCAATCAAGTAATCCCAAAGCACCAGGGCAATTAAAAAGCCATTATGCGCCAAAAAAGCCTATTTATATTGGTAATATGATTGATTTACAAAAAACACATGCTGGTAAAAAAATAGGTGCTATTGTATTTGGAAATGATTTAGTTTTAAATGAAAAAACGGTAGTTAAAAATTTATCTGCTTCAAAAAACTTCCAAGAAGCAGCTGTTAACTTATTTTCGTTTTTAAGAGAATTGGATGAGGAAGATGTTGATGTGATTATTACAAACTTACTACCCGAACAAGGCTTAGGTTTAGCTATTAACGATAGATTAAGAAGAGCTGCGGCTTTGTGATTTTTTGGCTTTAACAACTAAATACTATTCTTTGACACTAATATTTTCTTTATATTTTGGTAAATGCAGGTCGATAGTAAATATTGATTAGTTATTTGTAGTAGTAAACTTTATTTAAACCCAGATTACGCATTAGAAAATCTATTACGAGCTGAAACCTCTTCAAAACAGAACGCTTTGCCACTTTTT
>JBEIPP010000202.1:0-5096 GCA_040376995.1 Flavobacteriales bacterium | reverse complement strand
GGTATCGGTATTATTATAAACATATAGCCTCTCTGAGGCTTTAACGATGCTCCGTTAGGAGTATTATGTTTATAATAATATATAATAGAGTAATTCTAGCTCCATCGGAGCGACATGTTAATGCGTACTATAGTCTTAACTTAATGACATTGCGCTCGAACTGAAAACAAAATTTGACTTTTGAGACAGCCTCTTTTTTTTATGGTATAATGCAGAATTTAAAACTGAAAGTACAATAAAAGCCCAGCAGCTAAACTCATAATAATTAAGGCGGCGAAACCTAAAATGTTTGTTAATCTATCATTAACATATTCGCCCATAATTTTTTTATTATTAGAAATATGAAGAATAATAGCAATTAAAACTGGTGCAGTTATTCCATAAAGTATTGCTGTATAAATTAATGCTTTGATAGGCGAAATGCCAATATAATTTAAAGATAGTCCAAGTAGTAAAGAAACGGCAATGATAAAATAAAACCCTTTGGCTTCATGAAATTTTTTATCTAAGCCTTGTTCCCAGCCAAATGTTTCCGTGAAAATATAAGACAGTGAGCCGCTTAAAACAGGAATAGCAATTAAGCCTGTGCCAATTACACCAACAGCAAAAAGTAAATAGGCTAAATTACCAGCTAGTGGTTTTAGAGCCATGGCAGCTTGTTCAACTGTATCAATTTGATGAATTCCTCCTTTATATAAAACTGTACCAGTAGTTAAAATAATAAAGTACATCACAAATCCAGAAAAGGCCATTCCAAAATCAACATCTTGTTGCATGTTGGAAATGATTTTTTTATTGACTACTAATTGCTTTTTTTTGTTTTTCATTTCTTCAACCTCAACAGATGCTTGCCAAAAAAATAGATAAGGAGAAATAGTTGTACCTAAAATTCCTACTAATATGGCTATAAAATCTTTATCAAATTTTATAGTAGGAATAAACGTCGCTTTAAAAATGGCTGCAAAATCTTGTTTACATAGAAAAGGTACAATAAAATAAACAAGCATTACAATACATAAATACTTAAGTACAGAAGCTATTTTGCGATAAGGTAGGTAGATAATTAAACCTAATAATAGTATTGTAAAAAAAACACTAAAAAATGAGGCATCGATTGATGGAAATAATAAATTACCAACTGCTCCCATACCAGCAATATCCGCCCCAATATTCATGACAATGGCAGGGAAGCTAAATAGCAACATGATATATAAAATAGGCTTTGGATAATGTTTTTTAAGCGTACCAGTTAATCCTTGAGATGTTACTAAACCAATACGAGCGCACATTTTTTGAATAGCAGCCATTAGTGGAAAGGCTAATATAGATGTCCAAAGTGTGGAAAGGCCATATGCGGCGCCAGCTTGCGAATACGTTGCAATTCCAGAGGGATCATCGTCACTAGCTCCAGTTACCAGACCTGGCCCTAATAATTTCCAAAAACGAAGTAGTTTATTAGATTTTTTTGTTTTCTCTTTCAAACTTCCATAAAATTAAAAAGGCTTCGATTAACGAAGCCTTTTAGTATATGATGATTAATCTTTTAATAACTCTCTGCTAATTACTAACTTTTGAATTTCGCTAGTACCTTCTCCGATAGTACATAATTTACTATCACGGTAAAATTTCTCAGCTGGGAAATCTTTAGTAAAACCATATCCTCCAAAAATTTGAACAGCTTCAGTACTATTTCTTACACATACTTCAGATGCATAATATTTAGCAAAAGCACCTTCTTTAGTCATTTTTTGGTGACGATTTTTTAAATCAGCAGCTTTAAAAGTTAATAATTCAGCAGCTTCTAATTCTGTTGCCATATCAGCTAATTTAAAGCTGATGGCTTGGAATTGAGCAATTGGTTTGCCAAATTGCTCGCGTTCTTTAGCATATTTTTTAGCGCACTCATAAGCACCACGAGCTATACCACAGCTTAATGCCGCAATAGAAATACGTCCACCATCCAATATTTTCATAGCTTGAATAAATCCATCACCTTCTTTACCCATCATTTGATCTTTGTGAACTCTACAGTTATCAAAGATTAATTCAGCTGTTTCGCTGGCACGCATTCCTAATTTATTTTCTTTTTTACCAGATTTAAATCCTGGTGTTCCTTTTTCGATAATGAAAGCAGACATACCGTGGCTATCACCTTTTTCTCCAGTACGAACAATAACTACAGCTACATTACCAGTAATAGCGTGAGTAATAAAGTTTTTAGAACCATTAATCACGTAATAATCGCCATCTTTAACAGCAGTAGTTGCCATTCCACCAGCATCAGAACCTGTACCTGTTTCTGTTAAACCCCAAGCACCAATCCACTCAGCAGTAGCTAATTTTGGTAAATATTTTTTCTTTTGCTCTTCGTTACCAAAAGCTAAGATATGACCAGTGCATAATGAATTGTGAGCTGCCATAGATAAAGCAATAGAGCCACAGATTTTACCTAATTCGATAATAGCAGTTACATATTCTGTATATGATAATCCAGATCCGCCGTACTCTTCAGGAACTAAAACTCCCATTAAACCTAAGTCTCCTAATTTTTTAAAAACTTCAACAGGGAAAATTTGAGCTTCGTCCCATTCCATCATTTTAGGATAGATGTTTTCTTTACCGAATTTGCGAATCATATCCGCGATTGCAATTTGGTTTTCATTTAATTGGAAGTTCATTCCAACATTGTTTTCTAATACTGTGCTAGACATGTGATATTATTTGAGTGTATATTTAATTTTTGTTTTCCGTTTAAAAAGTTTAAGCCAACTACAAAATTGAACCCGCTTACATTTGCGCCTTGTTGTTTTATTAAATGAGCTGCTGCTTCCGCTGTACCTCCAGTAGCTAATAAATCGTCATGTATCAAAACGTTCAAACCTTTTTTTAAGCTATCTGTGTGCATCTCTATTTTTGCAGTTCCGTATTCTAATTCATATTCATAGCTGATGGTTTTGTAGGGTAATTTACCAGCTTTACGAACTAAAACAAAGGGAACATTGATTTTGTTTGCTAATAATAAACCAAATAAAAAACCTCTACTTTCAATACCAACAATAGCATCTGGTTTAAGAGATAAACTAGAAATAAAACCATTCACAATTTCATTACAAAGCGTTTGATTTTCGAAAATAGGCGTTATGTCTTTAAACATAATTCCTGGTTTCGGAAAGTCGGGAACGTCTCTTATGACTGCTTTTATGTTAGTTTCTAATGACATGAATGTTAGGATTACAAACTTAATGAATTTTTACTAAAAAGCATAGGATTAAATTAAATTAAATTAACAATCTTGTTTTTTAGATTTTAGAGTGTAAAAATGTTTGGGCGGCCTAGTCCTGTTGATATTTGATAAGTTTAATTAAAAATCTTTCTGTAACTTTGGTCAAATGATCATTAAAAGTCCATATACACTAACTGTTACAGATTCTTTTCATCAGGATTTGTTAGGTAAGGATACATGGTTAGTTATTTTACATGCCTCAAGAATCCCCCCTCATATTGGATTATTAATAGATGGAAAATATAATTCATTAACCATAAAAGGTCATGAATTAGATATTGATATTAAAGTATTGCTAAAAACAATTCAACAAAAAAAAATAAGAACTCTGTTTGTTAAACTAAAAAAACACCCTGTTTTTAGTACAGGATATCAAAAAGAAATTTGTCAATTTTATATAAAACAATTTACTCAAGTTAAAGCTAATGAAGCTTCTTGCTTAAACCCTATTAAATTATTTTTACAAGAGTTTTATGCAATTACAGATGATAAACAGGAACTTTTATTTGAATTAATCGAACGTTTAAAACAAAATCAATATATCACATTAACCATAGGATTAAATGTTGAAGATAGGGTAGATCATCATGAATTTTCATTACCAATTTATACTAATGATGAGTTACAAACTATTATTAAAACAGAACGAGCAAATTATTATAAAGACTAATGTTTATTAAATCAAAACATATTTACTTAAGAGCACTTGAGTCATCTGACTTGCAGTTATTATATGTTTCAGAAAATGATTTAAGTATTTGGAAAGTGAGTAATACAATAACACCTTTTAGCAAAGATGTTTTAGAATTGTATTTACACTCAGCCCATCAGGATATATATACCAATAAGCAATTAAGATTAATGATTTGTTTAAATCAAAATCATACAGCAATTGGAACCATTGATTTATTTGATTTTGAGCCAATGCATTTAAGAGTAGGGGTAGGAGTATTGATTTTTGAAGAATTTCGAAAAAAGGGATATGCTTATGAAGCTATTGAATTAGTTAAAAAATATGTTCAAGAAACATTATTGATGAATCAATTATTTTGCAATATTAGCTTTTCTAATATAGAAAGTATTGCTCTTTTTGAAAAAACTGGTTTTCAAAAAATTGGAATTAAAAAGCAATGGAATCAAGTTTCGAAAAATATTTTTGAAGACGAATTAATGTACCAATTAATTTTTAATAGAATTTTATAGTATAACAATTATTTCCACTAACAGCTGGCATAAATAATTTAAGGTTTAGTTTCTTGTTCAAAAATAGATTCAGTTACTACTATCCCATCTCTTAAAAAAGTAATACCTCCCCAACTAAATATTTTCTTTTGATATAAATAAGCTTTTGTTTCTTTTACAACTACCCTTTGAATAATGACAACTCCAGAACCCGAAATGATTTCTTCTGTAACCCCAGGAGGATATTTTGATAGTAAAGTTTTTTGTTTTGCATCAATATTTTCAGCTGTGGCAGAGTCAGACTTTAATAATTTTTCAATTTCAGTTAAACGTCCTTTAGCATAACTATCATTAGCTTTTGCAATTAATGCGTCTTCATATGTTTTTTTCGCGTCCAAATAACGTTTTGCATTAAATAATATATCTGCCTTTGAGATAGCTTCTTTATATTTATCTACCGTTGGAGTAATTTTTTCTTTATCTGCTTTTTCCTTTGCTAATCTTGCGGCTTCTTCCTCTGCTTTTTTCTTAGCTGCTGCTTCCGCATCTGCCTTCGCTTTAGCGTCTGCTTCGGCTTTTGCTTTTGCCGCTGCATCTGCTGCTGCTTTATCTGCTTTTTCCTTTGCTAATC
>JBEIPP010000126.1:0-9011 GCA_040376995.1 Flavobacteriales bacterium | reverse complement strand
TCGTAATGAGAGTTGAAAGCTTAATAAAACAGACACTTTTTTGACTGAAGCATAGTAACCACTATGATGAAGGAGAAAAAGTGGCAAAGCGTTCTGTTTTGAAGAGGTTTCAGCTCGTAATAGATTTTCTAATGCGTAATATGGGTTCAAACTGGATAAATTTGAGCCCGCTGATAAACGTAAAAATTTATCCTCTACTGAACACAACTCTTGATAGCTTGAAATCTCAAAAAACTCAACGAATTCTGCTGAAAAAATATTTTTCTAAAAATTGATTGTCGATAACCATGTTTTTTTAGCAAATAGTTTATACCTAGATATTAGGGGTGATACCTCATTAGCTCTATGATATTTTTAATAAGTGCTTTTAGTTGATTTTTTTTAAAATTGTAACTCTAGTGTATTAGCTGTTAGAAATTGAATGAGTTAATTTATCGGTCGCAAAATTCCCGTTTAATATCTTCTCGACGTAATCCTTGAAAATCTTCTTTGTCAAACCATTCGTAAAAGCGACGAGGGTTTTGTCGTTTAGCTTTTTTTAAACATTGTATCCATTCAGTTTCGGTAAGCTTGTTGTAATCGGTGTCATACGTTTCGATAAACAAAAATATTAAATCTTCATTTAAACTCTTGTCCTTCACAAAGGGTAAAAGTAAATCCACCGTCCAACTGTAGCGTTGATACAAATTAAATAACAAGCCAAGATTCACAGCTTCCGCCACCGATAGTTCGGCTTCTGGATAATATTTTTTAACGTTTAATAAATGCTTGTCTAATTTATCATACTCATGTGCTTCCCAATGGCGGTATAAGGATAAAATGCTATAATTTAACCACATGTGATTGGTAAGTGCCGTATCGTTATGATTAGCTGCCAAAGCAAAAGCCTTTCGCATTTTCTTTTCTAAAGTAGCTATTGGTATTAAGGTATCATGGTATACTTGCAAATACCTTAAACTTAAAATGCAAAAATTAAATTGCAATGGTGCGTAAGTAGAATCTATCTTAATCACCTTTAATGCCGTATCTCTTGCGCTATAGTTATACACCGATTCTTCATCCGTTGCAGCTAAAGCCAGGTAGTTGGTCCACATGGGTAAAAAACTTTTGGTTTGTGGTAAATTAATATCTAAAATTTCGGGACGACAAATGGTTTTTTTAAAGGCGGCATCCAACAATCTGTTTTGAGCTCTAAAGGCTTTTAAAGAATCTTTGAGTTCAGCGGCTTTTTTGTATGAACCAAGAACTAACTCGGCTGATGATTGATTGTCGACGATTGCTTCAACATCAATTTCAATTTCAGCTAAACGATTAATAGCTAAAATATAATTCATCGAATCTACCAAGGTTTTTTTCTTCAAGCGTTCTTTAATCTCTAGTTCAGGAAGCTTTTCTAAATAATGAAAGGGAGTGTTTTTGATTTGCTTGTAAAATGTTTCCCAGTTTTCTTTACTCTCAATGCTGCTTTCTACCTGTCGTGTGGTAATGGTTTTAATTAATTTAGAGATTTCTTCGGCGCGAGCTTCTTGCAATTTATTATTCGATTCGGTATTTCCTTCTACCGAACTATAGGTTTTGATTTTTATTTTCTTGAGGTAAGGTTCATAGATTTTTAATTTTTTACTGACGTATTCTTTCACCAACTCATTAATGATGGTAGAGTTTCGTAAAAAGGGAACAAATAATTTTAAACTACCACTAAAGGTATCTGGCAAAACTTCGAGCTGTTTATTGTAAATATATTTTGGAAATAAATACAGCATTTGTAAGTTTTGTTCGGGAACAGGCCGTATGTAGTTGTAATAGCATGAGTAGCCTTTTTTTATATAACCAATATTAGCTTGATGGTTTTGTTTCATGAAATAAGGAGCAATTTTATTTAAAGGCGCATAAAAGTTTTTACCATCCTTGGCTCTGTTTTTTTTATACAAATCAAAAAAATAATTAGGTTTTAGCATCGTGCCTTCATAGAGTTCGGAGCCGTGCATTAAATTATTATTATCGCAAGTGTATTGGTTACGCAATACCACATCTAAATAAATGGCATCTTTGGGATCGTTAAAAAATTGTTTCACAGCAGGTAAATTTTCCGACTTTAAAAAAATACTATCACCATCAATCACACAACTTAAATTGGCTAATGCTTTTGTGGCTTCAGAGGTGTTCATGCATTTGCAAACGTTTTGATTAAAGGGGATGATACCATAATCTAAATCACTGATGCTTTTGTCTGCTGGAGGAATATATGGCTTTGCCGAAAATACTTGAGTAGCATAGAGTCCACTATCTTTTCCTAAAACAATGGCAAGACCTTGTAAGTCATATTCTTTATTCACCATGTTTTTATAGTGCGCTGGCGACTCAGCCCAAATTTTAAATAAAGCTTCAGCTGCTTCTTCATAGGTATTGGTAATTTTAACGGTATTCGTTTTTTTATTTTTGACTGGTTTTTTAATATAAGTAAGAGCACAATTTTCGCCTGTTTTATCGTGTGTGCCTTTGTAAAATTGCACTCGTTTAAAAGGTGTTTCTTTGTTTTTGTCTTTTTGCGAATGGGTCACATTTTTTAGTTGCACCATGTATTGAGTTTGGTCAAGTGCTGCAGAACTCAAAATATTGTCTTTACCCAAACTTCCTACTTTTTTTTCGGAACGTAGGGCATTGAGTTTTTTAATAAATAAATCTTCTATGAGCTGAGTATTTATTTTCGCAAGGTTTATTTCGGAATTAGCTTGTTGGGCTTGAAGGCTTATAAAGAATACAAGTAATACAAAAAGATAAAATGATTTAAGCATTAGGAATAGGTTTTATATAAATATACAAAATTAACCAGAGTTGGATTTCATGAGTTTGTATATATTTATAGTACTTTAGTAAACACAATAAGGTAATGAACGAATTGGTTTTACATATTATTTACGAAGATGATGTGCTATTGGTTTGCCACAAGCCAGCAGGATTAATGGTGGAGCCCGATAGAAATAATTACCCCAATTTATTGCAGCAAGTAAAAAACTATTTAAAAGAAACTACTGGCGATAAATTACCTTACGCACAACATTTGCATCGATTGGATAGAGTTACTAGTGGTTTGGTTTTATTTACCAAACAAAAACAATACTTAAAAAACTTAAGCGAACAGTTTGCTCAACGCGAGGTATCAAAACAATATGCGGCGCTTACTGATAAATTACCGCAAGCATTAATAGGCACTTTAAATCATTGGCATCGTAAAGAAAAAAAGAAAGCTGTTTTAGTTCCTGAGGGTACCGCATACGCAGAGAAAGCTAAATTAGAATACAGTGTGGCACCTCACGGTACACACTATTTATGGCATATCACCTTGCATACTGGCAAGTATCATCAAATACGGGTGCAATTGGCTAGTCTTGGTTGCCCTATTATTGGCGACGAATTATATGGTTCAACCGTTGCTTATCAACCCAATGCCATTGCCTTGCATGCAGCCAAATTAAGTGTTCAGCATCCAATCACCAATCAAATTATAGTTTTTGAGGCAAAGGCTGATTTTTTTTAGTTTATAGCTGTTTTATGCAATAGTAAATAGTTCTGTATCTCCATGTAAAAGAACGCTAGGAGAAGCATTACTGTTTTAATGCTAGTTTTTAAATATTAAACACTGAAAGTAAAAATGTAAAAATAAATATCACTGATGAAATAGAGTAGATGAAGATATTGTATCTATTGACTTGAGCGGGAATTTAATTTAAAAAAATGTTCAAGTGACTTATTTAAAATAAGAATTATGTTTGCAATTATAAACTAGTTCAAGTATGTTGGTAATGTATGCGATTAATTTAGGACGTATACCATTCAATACGTCGCCTTTGAGTTAAATATAGGTAGTAAACGAAATAAAATCACCGCCTTAGTATCAGACTTTAATAATAGTGGTACTTTAGAATTGATATAAAATGATGATGTTTTATTCATGAGATAAAAACGAGGCTTGTAAGTTTATTTAGTTATCTTCATCCACTATTGTTAAATTATCCAAAGTGAAGCAAACAACATATCACTCAAATAGCATCGAAGCCAAAGAATCGGATTATTTATTTGTAAGCACATCTCAATTACCTAATTCAGGAAATGGTTTATTTACGGCAATTGCTATTTATAAAGATGAAGTGATTTCTTTATTTAAAGGTGAAATATTAACCGATTTACAAGCCAAACTTAGAGCTAATAAGGGACGTGATAAATACTTTATTAGTTTGCCAAACGGAACCATGTTAGATTCGATGCGTACGCATTGTTTTGCTAAATATGCCAATGATGCCGAAGGTTATCAGAAATCAGTATTTAAAAACTCAGCAAAAATTGCTTTGGATGAAGATGACCATGTTTGCATTATTGCCACTCGTAATATTAAAGTAAATGAAGAAATTTTTTGTACCTACGGAAAATCGTATTGGAAAAAACATGGATAAATTAATCTCTTTTTAACCAACCAGTTATACTCATGCGTTGTTTTTGTGTCACTAAAACTTCGTGTTGTAGTTCATTACTTTTAAAAAATACGGTTTTGCCTTGAGTAGGATTTACTTTTTTGTTATTATAATTTTGGTAAATCATTAATTGCCCACCATCACTTTCTTGCCAATCGTCGTTTAAATAGCTAATCATGCTGTATTTACGACTCGGGTTATTGTTGAACTGATCGAGATGCTTTTGGTAAAAGCTTCCAATCTCATATAAGGAGTAATGGAATTCGTAGCCATTAATACCTGCAAAACAACTTCGGTTAAGGTATTTTATAAAGTCATCTATCTGATCAAAGAAATCATTTTCATATTCGTTGTCATGCGATCTATCAAGCCAATAAATTAAATCACTTCTTACGGTCTTATCATGCGAAACTAATAAGTTGTTACCAGTACCAGCTTCCTTTAGTTTATTTTGATTCATTAATTGTAATAGGTTTTGTTTGAGGTGTTGTGATAATTCATCGCTGATAAAATGGTTATCGATACCCACATTGTCTTTAATAAAACTTTCAATCAGTATTTCAAAGTTATTTTCCATAAGGCTTAATAGCCTGAATGAACAGACGCCTAATAAAGATAGACTTAATAAACGGATAAAATGATAAAAAAGAATTTTTATATTTTTTGTAAAGCTTTAGGTAACTATTAAAAGTTTTAATATTATTGTTGTTGTTTTTATAAAATCATAACACAAGCATGGCAAAAGAAAAACAAATTTCTATTAAAGATTATCATTACGACTTATCATTTGATCGTATTGCTAAATATCCTTTAGCTGAAAGAGATTTATCTAAGTTACTAGTATATAAAAATGACACCATAACAAAATCTCAATACATTCATATTGATGAATTTTTGCCAGCAGATTCCTTACTATTTTTTAATAATACTAAAGTTATTCCTGCTAGGTTGTTTTTTAAAACATCCACTCAAAAAGATATTGAAGTATTTTGTTTAGAACCAGTTTCAAGTAATGCAGATGTGTATTCTAGCATGTTACAACAAAACAGTTCGCAATGGAAATGCTTGGTTGGCGGAGCCGCTAAATGGAAAGAGCAGTTTGTATTTTTAAATACTAGCGAAATACAAATTAAAGCAGAAATTAAACAACGTTTGCAAGGTACTTTTATATTGGAGTTTACATGGGAACCCACTACCAAAACATTTGCCGAAGTTTTACAAATAGCAGGAGCTATTCCTATTCCTCCTTATTTAAAACGTGCCACAGAAGATATTGACCTCGAACGTTACCAAACTATTTATGCGCAAAAAGAAGGGTCGGTAGCAGCGCCAACAGCAGGTTTGCATTTTACAGATGGAGTGTTTGAAAAATTAAAGGCCAAACAGATTATCCCAACATACGTTACATTACATGTTGGGGCTGGTACATTTAAACCAGTGAAATCAGATACCATGGCCGAGCATGACATGCATAGCGAATATATTGATGTGCCATTAGAAACGATTGAGCACTTATACCAGCATATTGATAAGTTAATAACAGTTGTAGGAACAACTTCTTTAAGAACTCTAGAAAGTTTGTATTGGATTGGTGAAAAAATAGCACAGCAACCTAATTTGCAACCACATGAATTATTGGTGGATCAGTGGCAACCTTACGAGTTGTCAAATAATAAAATTAGTACTAAGGAAGCCTTAAAACATATCATTGATTTTTTAAATCAACATCAGCTCAAAACCTTATATGCCAAAACAAGTATTTTAATTGTTCCTGGTTATCAATTTAAAATAGTGAATGCATTAGTTACTAATTTTCATCAACCCGAAAGCACCTTGATATTATTAATAGCTGCTTTTATTGGTGAAGATTGGCGCAAAGTGTATCAATATGCTTTAGATAATGAATTCAGATTTTTGAGTTATGGCGATGGTTCTTTGCTTTTTAGAAAATACTAAAAAGAAACTCTAAAATCACAGCCCTCTTTAAAACGGTTACATCCAAAGGCTGTTTTACCTTTAATTATTTTACCTTGTTTACATTTAGGGCAAGGTTGGTTTTCGGCAATAGCAACAGGTGCTTTTGTTTTTTCTTGCTCTTCAACAAACTCAGTTACAAAATTTGAGTTTAAAATTAAATGTCCATTTACCTTTTGGTTATTTATTGTAAACCCTTTGATACTTGGTGATTTCTTTTTTTGAATGAGTGCAAATAATTGCTTGTCACTTAATTTTTTTCCTCCAAATTCAAAGTCTATTTTAAAGTTGCAGCCTTCTTTAAATGCACTGCAACCATAGGCTGTTTTGCCTTTCATAATAGTTCCAGTATTGCATTTAGGACACGTGATTGGCCCCTCTGATTTTGGTTCTTTCTTTTTTTCGGTAACAGTGTCTGTTTTAGATACTGCAATTTCAGCTGAAGTTGTTTTTGATTCGGAAGCTGAGGCTCTCGAAGCTTCCGCCTCAATCGTTATCATGTGCCCTTGTTCAAATTTCACTTCTTTGGTTAAATCCGTTACCATCTCTTTCATTTCATTTAAAAACAAATGAGGGTCATATTCACCTTTTTCAATTTCACGCAATTTCTTTTCCCAAATACCAGTTAACTCTACCGATTTTAGTAATTCGTTATTAATGGTTTTTATTAATTGAATGCCAGTAATAGTTGGCACTAAATTTTTTCGTTGCCTAGTAATGTAATTACGTTTAAATAAAGTTTCAATAATATTGGCTCTTGTTGATGGTCGACCAATACCATTGTCTTTCATTAATTCTCTTAGTTCTATATCATCTACTTGTTTGCCAGCTGTTTCCATGGCTCTTAGTAAAGTAGCTTCGGTATGCATTTTTGGTGGCTGTGTTTGTTTTTCTTGTAAGTCGGGGATGTGTTCTCCTTTTTCGCCTTTCACAAACAGTGGCATTAATTGTTCTTCATTTTCTTTTTCCTCATCGGGCACTGAGCCTGTCGAAGTGGTCGAAGCTTTAGGAAATAAAACTCGCCAGCCTTCTTCTAAAATAACTTTTCCAGTAGCACTAAATTCATTTCCATCTACGTCTCCTAATACAACCGTATTACTTACTACACAGTCGGGATAAAAGGCGGCGATAAAACGTCGTGCAATAATATCATACACTTGTTTTTCGGGTAAATACATTCCCGATGGAGGCATCACTCCTGTGGGTATAATAGCGTGATGGTCTGTTATTTTTTTGTCATCAAATACTTTTTTACTTTTTTTTATGGGCTTATCAAGCAACACTTTTGTAAACTGCTCATAAGGTTTCATGTTTTCTAAAATGCCCTTAATTTTAGGATACATATTTTCTGGTAAATACGTTGTATCAACCCTCGGATAAGTAACTAATTTTGATTCGTATAATTTTTGTAGATGTTTCAACGTATCGTCAGCAGTGAAGTTTAATTTCTTATTACATTCTACCTGCAAGGATGTTAAATCAAATAAAGGTTGCGGACTCTCATTCGCATTTTTTTTAGTATTTGAAACAATTTCAAATAAATGATTTTTAATACTCTCTAAAATTTGAGAGGCATCTTCTTTTTTAGTAAATTTTCGTTTGGTAGAATTAAATATAACCGCACGATAAGTCGTTTTTAATTCCCAATAAATTTCGGGTTTAAAATTTTGTATCTCGTTATAACGATTAACAATTAATGCTAGAGTAGGGGTTTGCACTCTTCCAATCGATAGTACGCCTTTGCCTTGCGCATATTTTACGGTGTATAATCTACTTGCATTCATGCCTAAAAGCCAATCTCCAATTGCCCGAGCATTTCCAGCAGCATATAATAAATCGTAATCTTTACTGTCTTTTAAATTTTCAAAACCTTCTTTAATGGCTTCATCTGTCATTGATGAAATCCACAAACGCTTCACGGGTTTATTATTAGCGGCTTTGGCTAATACCCAACGTTGTATTAATTCTCCCTCAATACCAGCATCACCGCAGTTTACTACTTCGGTGCATTGTTCCATTAATGATTTTAGAGTATTGAATTGTTTGGTGACTCCGCTATTATCAATTACTTTTAATTGAAAGCGAGGCGGAATCATGGGTAAAAAATTCAAATCCCATCGTTTCCAATCATCACTATAATCATCAGGCGCTTTAAGGGTACAAAGATGTCCAAAGGTCCAGCTAATTAAATAGTTATTTCCTTCATAAAAACCATCGCGTCGGTTAGTTGCACCTAAAATACGGGCAATTTCTTTTCCTACACTTGGTTTTTCGGCAATACAGAGAATCACAGTTTATTATTTTGAAGTCTTAAATTATAGTTTAATTCGTTACGTTTTTTAAAAAGTTATTCTCATTTGTAAGATAAATTATTAAAAAATGGATTTATTGATTTTAATAAAAGAATGATTTATGTAGTTATTTAAAACGAAGTGTAACAGTTTTGTTAAAGTATCCCTCATCTTTTTGATATAAATATTTAACCCAGATTACGCATTAGAAAATCTATTACGAGCTGAAACCTCTTCAAAACAGAACGCTTTGCCACTTTTTCTCCTTCATCATAGT
>JBEIPP010000083.1:0-14146 GCA_040376995.1 Flavobacteriales bacterium | reverse complement strand
GGAATAAAAGAGTTAGATAACAATTTACCGCCTTGGTGGAAATACGGTTTCTATTTAACGATAGTAGTAGGTGTTATTTACTTATTTAATTTCCATGTATTAGGAACTGGTGATTTACAAACAAAAGAATACGAAAAAGAAATAGCACAAGCCAAGTTAGAGGTTGAAGAATTTATGAAGACTTCTGCTAATAATGTGGATGAAAGTACAGTTAAATTGTTAACAGAGGCTTCTGATATTGAAGCAGGTAAAACTGTATTTATTGCAAATTGCGCTGCTTGTCACGGGCAGTTAGGTGAAGGGACTGTTGGACCTAACTTTGCTGATGATTACTGGATTCACGGAGGAAGCATTCAAGATATTTTTAAATCAATTAAATATGGTTGGGTTGAAAAAGGAATGAAATCTTGGAAAGAAGATTTATCTCCAATGCAAATAGCTCAGGTTACATCTTTCATTAAATCATTAAGAGGAACAAATCCTCCAAACGGAAAAGCTGCTCAAGGTGATTTATATGTGGAAGGAGGAGCTGCCCCAATTAGTGATTCAACTGCTGTAGTTGGGGATAGTTTAAATATTCAAATTAAAACGGATAGTTTAAAAGCGGCTGTTACAGCAACCGTTGCTACTGCTAAGAAATAGAAAATTATCTTTTAAAGATAAGTCTGCAAATTATCATGTTTAAATACTTTAATTAATAATGGATACTCAAGGGAATAAACAAAACGATAAATACGACGAATCTTTTAGGGATCATATTACTACAATTAATGAGGATGGAAAGAGAGCTTATGTTTACCCAACAAAGCCCTTTGGAAAATACTATGATTTAAGAACTTATTTTACTTGGTTTTATTTAATAGTATTTTTCTCCGTTCCTTTTATTAAATATAACGGAGAGCCGTTATTCTTATTTAATGTTCCCGACAAAAAATTTATTTTATTTGGCTCTATTTTTTGGGCGCAAGATTTTTTTATCTTCGGATTGGGAATGCTCATCTTTATTGTTTTTATTGCCTTATTTACTGTAGTTTTCGGACGATTATTTTGTGGATGGGCTTGTCCACAAACCATTTTTATGGAAATGATATTCCGTAAAATTGAGTATTGGATTGAAGGTGATGCAAATTATCAAAAAGCCTTAAAAAAAGCGCCTTGGAATGCCGATAAAATCAAAAAGCGTGTATTAAAATTCTTAGCGTTTTATAGCATTTCTTTTGTTATTTGTATTACCTTATTGAGTTACGTTATAAGTGTAGATAATGTTTATTCAATTCTTAAAAACATCAACGAAAACATAGGGTCGTTCATTGGAATTTTTTTATTTACTACAGTTTTTTTCTTTATATACTGGTGGTTTAGAGAGCAAGTTTGCTTAATTGTTTGCCCATACGGAAGAATGCAAGGTGTTTTATTGGATAAAAACTCAGTGGTTGTTGCTTATGATTACGTGAGAGGTGAAAATAGACATCATTTTAAAAAGAATGAAGTAAGAACTGGAGGCGATTGTATTGATTGTAATTTATGTGTAAAAGTTTGCCCTACAGGAATTGATATTAGAAATGGAACCCAATTAGAATGCATTAGTTGTACGGCTTGTATTGATGCGTGCGACCACATGATGGAAAATGTTGGGTTAGAGAAAGGCTTAATTCGTTATGATTCTGAAAACGGTATTAAGGATAAAGTGAAGTTAGCTTTTACTACTAGAATGAAAGCATACACAGCTGTATTGTTGGTATTAATTGGTGTTGAGACAGTTTTATTAACTACTCGCTCTGATTATGATGCCACTATTTTAAGAGCTAAGGGAATGTTATATCAAGAACAACCTAACGATCAACTAAGTAATTTATTTACAATTAAATTGGTAAACAAAACTCGTGAAGCGTTGCCAGTGGAATTGAAAGTAGAAAACTTTAAAGACTATAAAATTCAATTAATTGGTAAAGATATTCAAGTGAAGCCTGAAGCCGTTACTATGGGAGAGTTTTTTGTGTATTTGAATAAAAAAGATCTTGTTGAGCGAAAAGTGAAATTAGAAATCGGCGTTTATTCTCACGGAAAGAAAATAAAAACAGTTAAAACAAATTTTTTAGGACCTATTAAATTTAATAATCATTAAAATTAAATATCATGAATTTTGGAGGTAAAATAGTAGTTTTGTATTTAAGTTTTGTTGGCTTAATATTAACATTAGTGTTTATGAGCTACGGACAAAAAGTAGAGTTAGTGAGCACTGATTATTATGCTCAGGAAATTAATTTCCAGCAAAAAATTAATGCAACTAATAACGAAAAATCTTTATCAGGAGCTAGTATTTCTCATGTTATCAATGGAAATTCTGTTATCTTAAAAATTGATTCGGCTTTGTTAAGCAATGACTTTAAAGGAACTGCGACATTTTTTAGGCCATCAGATTCTAGCAAAGATATTCAACTAAAAATGAATTTTGTAAATAATGAGCAAATTATCGAGGCTAAGGAATTAATTCATGGTGCTTATAAATTGCAATTATCTTGGACAAGTAATCAGAAAAACTATTTTAAAGAAGAAGTGATTTTTATAAATTAAAAATGGAATTCATTATCGCCGCCATATCATTAGGTCTCTTAGGTAGTTTCCATTGTATTGGTATGTGTGGCCCTATTGCATTGGCGCTTCCTGTTCATCAATATTCTCCTTTAAAAAAATATCTGGGTATCTTTTTATATAATTTAGGTAGAGTTGTTACGTACACTTTCTTAGGAGTGGTATTTGGTTTATTAGGACAGTCTTTTTTCTTAGGTGGATTTCAACAAATACTTTCTATTGTTATTGGAGTTCTTCTTTTATTATCTGTTATTTTAACTAATGTAAAATCATTAAATACTGCCAAAGGATTCGGTTTTATTTATTCTTTTATTAATTCTGTCAAATTGCAATTAGGTAATTTATTTAATAAAAAAGGATTACACTTTTTATTCTTTATTGGTTTATTAAATGGCTTATTGCCTTGTGGACTAGTTTATTTAGGAATTGCAGGAGCGATTGCAACTGGACACTATATAAAAGGCGCAGAGTTCATGTTTTATTTTGGTATCGGTACAGTTCCAGTAATGTATGCAGTGGCTTTTTTAGGGCAATTTATAACAGTAAAATATCGCAATCATATTCGTCAGGCAATGCCTTATGTAGTTTCTGTGATGGCCGTTTTGTTAATTATAAGAGGCATGAATTTAGGAATTCCTTATCTAAGTCCTCAATTTGAAAAAGAAACACATAAAGTGTCATGTTGTGAGAAACCAGGAACAGGAAGATCAATCATCAAATGTTCTCCAAAAAAATGTCATTAGAAAATTAATTATGTTCTGGGAAAAATATTCATATTCATTAATAAAACGTAAAGTATTTGATGCTTTAAGTAAAAATACAAACTACCGTACCGAAAATATTTTAGGAATTCCCGGTACTTTTTTAGATACCGATATTTTTTATGATGATGCACCATTTTTAAAAGACGCACCATTTTTATCAACCCTAATAGCTAATCCTAATCATATTGGTGTGCATACTTTAGGAGATGAACACGAGGATTTTTTTGCTGGGACACACGAGATTGAAAAAGATTTAATTAAAATTTGCGCGGAAGAGATTTTTGGAGCTGAACCATATTCTTATGATGGTTATGTTGCAAGCGGAGGAACAGAAGCAAATATTGAAGCTATTTGGATTTATAGAAATTTTTATTTGCAAGAATACAAAGCTAAGATGAAAGATATAGCCGTAGTTTATTCTGCGGATACTCATTATTCTATCCCAAAAGCTTTGGATTTATTGCATTTAAAAGGGATTGAAATAGATGTTCATCCAACGACGCGCGAAATTTTAATAAAAGATTTAGAACAAAAAATTGAAACAGCTTTAGCAAGTGGTATCAAATATTTTATTATTAATGTAAATATGTCTACAACCATGTTTGGTTCTGTAGATGATATCGATAAGATTACTGATTTTTTAAACTTACTGCATGTAAATTATAAATTACATGTTGATGGTGCTTACGGAGGATTTATTTTGCCTTTTACAAGTTCTAATAAATCATTTTCTTTTACGAATAAAAATATCACCTCTTTTTCTATTGATGGACATAAGATGTTACAGGCTCCTTACGGTACTGGTGTTTTTTTAATTAGAAAAGAATACATGCAATATGTTTGTACTAATGAGGCAGGTTATGTGAAAGGAAAAGATTACACCTTATGTGGTAGTCGTTCGGGAGCTAATGCAGTTTGTGTGTGGATGATTTTGCGTATTCATGGTTCAGTTGGTTGGACTGTGAAAATGAAACAATTAGTAGACAAAGCTGCTTCTATTTCCGAAACATTAACAGAGTGGGGCATTAAACATTATCGTCATCCTGATTTAAATATTGTAACGATTGACGCCAATTTTATAAGTCCGGATCTCGCACACAAATATCATTTGGTTCCTGACAGTCATGAAGAATTACCGAAATGGTATAAAATTGTAGTGATGCCACATGTGAAACCTGGAATCATAGATAATTTTTTATCTGAATTAAATAACGAACAAAATTAATAAAGCAATTGTTCTCTTGCACTAAACATTTTCTAAAACTAAATCTCAAACAATGGCTATTTTAATTTTCTTCCTCTTGCATTGGTATCTTTCTCTTTTTGCTCAAACTTTCTTTTTGCATCGTTATGCAGCTCATCAAATGTTTACCATGAATAAATTTTGGGAAAAAGTTTTTTATGTATTAACATGGATTTTTCAAGGATCTTCTTTTTTAAGTCCAAAAGCTTATGGCATCATGCATCGATTGCATCATGCTTATGCTGATACCGAGAAGGATCCTCATTCTCCAATGTATTCAAAGAATCTATTTGATATGATGAAAAAAACATTAGTTGTTTATAATGGAATTTTACATGATAAAATTGAAATTGAAGAAAAATTTAAAAATGGAGTTCCTTATTGGAAGTCATTTGAATCGTTTGCTGATAATTGGATTGTGAGAATTTCTTGGGGTGTGTTTTATTTTTTATTTTATGTTCAACACGCTACCTATTGGTGGGAATTCTTGTTATTACCAATTCATTTTTTAATGGGTCCAGTGCATGGCGCAATTATCAATTGGTTTGCTCACAAGTACGGTTATGTGAGTTTTAAAGTTGGCGATACCGCCAAAAATTTAATTCCAGTGGATTTTTTAATGATGGGAGAAAGCTATCACAATAATCATCATAAATTTGGTGGTAGAGCTAATTTTGGAAAAAAATGGTTTGAATTTGATCCAACATACCCATTTATTTTATTATTTAATTTATTAGGAGTAATACACCTCAAAAAGAATAATGATCTAAATTATATGTAGTTATTTAAGAGATAAGTACATTTACAATTAATTATTTTATTTTTTACTCAAAATGGATTTAGTTTCAAAATATAATATTCAAGCACCTCGTTACACAAGTTATCCAACAGTTCCATATTGGGATAATAATGTAAATGAAGAGAAGTGGATAGAGCATGTAAAAAATGCTTTTATTAAATATAACACAGATGGCATCAGTTTATATATTCACTTACCATATTGCGAAAGTCTATGTACTTACTGTGCTTGTAATACTCGTATAACAGTCAATCATAAGGTTGAGATGCCATACATTGAAACTCTGCTAAAAGAGTGGCAATTATATTTAAATCAGTTTCAAGGAAAACCTTTAATTAAAGAAATACATTTAGGTGGTGGTACCCCAACTTTTTTTGCCCCCGAAAATTTATCTTTTTTATTAAAATCTATTTTAGATACTGTTGATGTTTCTAAAGACTACGATTTTAGTTTTGAAGGACATCCTAGTAATACTACTAAAGAACATTTGCAAGCACTTTATCATTTAGGATTTAAACGTGTAAGTTTTGGTATTCAAGATTTTGATGAAAAAGTACAAGACACGATTAATCGTTACCAAACTTTTGATGAAGTAAGTCAAGTGGTTAAAAACGCGAGAGAAATAGGTTATACTTCTATTAACTTTGATTTAGTGTATGGCTTGCCATATCAAACTATTGAATCTATTAATGATACTATCACAAAAATTATTTCTTTAAAGCCTGAACGTATTGCTTTTTATAGTTATGCTCATGTGCCTTGGTTAAAACCAGGACAAAGAAAATATTCAGAAAAAGATTTGCCAGCAGATTCGTATAAGCGAAGTTTATATGAAGCCGGTAAAGACTTATTTATTGCAGCTAATTATTCGGATATCGGTATGGATCATTTTGCATTACCAAACGACACCTTATTTGACTCATTTGAAAAAGGCGAATTACATCGTAATTTTATGGGTTACACAACTAATACAACTAAATTATTAATTGGCTTAGGTTGCTCTTCTATCAGTGATACGTGGGATGGATTTGCTCAAAACATTAAAACGGTTGAAGAATATCAGAAAGTAGTGAACGAAGGTCATTTTCCAATTTTTAAAGGTCACTCTTTAACTCAAGAAGATTTAATTATCCGTCAACATATTTTAGATTTAATGTGCAAGCATACTACGAGTTTAGATGATTATTATTTTGAGTCAAAAAATAAATTTGAAGAGTTTATTAAAGATGGTTTGATTGAAGTTACTGCTAATAAAATGTTGATTAAAGATTCCGGGAAGTTGTTTTTGCGAAATGTATGTTTGTCTTTTGATAAACGTTACTGGAAAAAAGTTCCCGAAGGAAATGTATTTAGTACCACTGCATAATTCATATACCTTGTCTGTTCGAGGTGTCACACAAATTATGTCACTTCGAGCGGAGTCGAGAAGCAAATCGTAACGTTCAAAATAACTATGAAACAAGATATACAAACATTAGACGATATTAAATTAATGGTGAATACCTTTTATGGACGTGTTCAGAAAAATGAAGTATTAGGTCCGATTTTCGAAGAAAGATTGGGAGGAAGATGGGAACAGCATTTAGAAAAAATGTATCGCTTTTGGCAAACTATTTTATTTAATGAACACACTTATAGTGGAGCTCCATTTCCACCGCATGCACGTATGCCAATAGACGAAAGCCATTTTGTTATTTGGGTTCAAAACTGGACAGGTACAGTGGATGAATTTTTTGCCGGCCAAATTGCTAATGAAGCAAAGAAACGCGGTACTTTAATGGCGGCTATCTTTAATTCTAAATTAGAATTTTTCAAACAAAACGGTTTGTAATCTCTTCTAATAAAATCATCCTGATAAAAATCATATTTTTACGATTATATTTTTTTTGTAAATTAGTATAAATTGATTATCAAAAAAAACTATGATTTTAAAAGATGACCACTGGGAAGAGTTGTATATGTTTGCTAAAGACTTAGCAGATCATAAAAATAGCTTTGAAGAAATTGAAAAACAATTATCTAAAAAAACTGATGACTCTCTTTTAATAGCAGAAATTATTAAGCACATTAAAAAAGTGCAATATGCTGTTCATCGAAAAAATGGTTTAACTAAAATTGGTTTTGGCGCCATTTTTTTAGTTGTTGGTTTTTTAATTACTTGCGTAAATTTTCATTCAAATCAGTCTTTTACTATCGTGATGTATAGTACTAGTATAATAGGGTTATTACTTATCTTTTGGGGTTTGTACGAAATCATTGGATAATTTCTTCTGACATTAATCATCTCTTGTTCTTGAACTAAGCTATGTGAGTTGGTTTTTAGTTAAAATACATTCACACTAAAAATCTAACTATGCATAACGAATATTCTGGTACACATTTTCAATCTAGGATTGATAATCTTATTTAAAAGCCATTAAAAATTACAGGCTTTTTTATTTACAAAATACTGTTAAAAGTCAAGCTGATATGTAACAAATGTCACACACTTTAGCTTATTCATATTGTACCTTTATGGTGTGAAATTTTAAAAGAAATTAATCTAACATCTATCACTATGTTAATTTTCAATATCCTTTATTCGATGCTCTTTAATAAGTGTTCTAGATGTCATCAAGGCGATGTGTTTGAATCAAGAAATCCTTATAATTTAAGTAAGATGTTTAATATGCATAAAACCTGCAGTCATTGTGAATTAGAGTATGAAGACGAACCAAGTTTTTTTTATGGAGCAATGTATGTTTCGTATGCTATTTCATCAGGTTGGTTTATGATTTGGTATGCTATTCAAAACTATTTTTTAAACTGGGAGCTTTTAACCTTTGCCATTTTCATCACTGTATTTATTATTGCCGTAGCTCCTTTAACATTAAGGTGGTCGAGATTGATTTGGTTAAACTTCTTTTATAAGTTTAAAAAGGAATATAAAAACAGAGATCACCAACACATAAGTGTAAATCATAATCATTAAAAAATAAAAATATGTTAGACGCAATCAAAAGTGCTTTAGGATTAGGTCCAAAAGTAGATTACAAAGAATTAGTAAAAAAAGGAGCTCAAATCATTGATGTAAGAACTCGTGGAGAATATGCTTCTGGTCATGTAAAAGGAAGTGTAAATATCCCTTTAAATGAACTATCTTCGAGTGTAGTAAAAATTAAGAAAAATGTTCCTGTTATCACTTGTTGTGCAAGTGGTATGCGAAGTGCTTCAGCTAAATCCACGTTAAGCTCTTTAGGTTTTAAAGAAGTATATAATGGTGGAGGCTGGATGAGTTTAAACGGTAAAGTATAATGATTGATAATATAAAAGCACGTCTGCTCTCTAACTGGAATTTATGGCGAATCACACGATTAGTTTTATCTATTGTTTTTGTCATTAGTGGAATTATAAACCTAGATTATATTCTTTTAGCAAGCGGCGTATTTTTATTAGGACAAGCTGTTTTTAATACTTGTGTCACTTGTGTGAGTGGAAATTGTGAAATACCTCAAAAAACAAAATAATGAATAACTTCAATAACCTTATCAATTCCGAAAAACCTGTATTAGTTGATTTCTTCGCCGAATGGTGTGGACCTTGTAAAACGATGGCTCCCATTTTAAAAGATGTAAAAACACAAATGCAAGATAAAGCAACTATTATTAAAGTGGATGTTGATAAGAATCCTGAAGCAGCTGCTATTTATCAAATTAGAAGTGTACCAACTTTAATTATGTTTAAAAAAGGGCAACCTGTTTGGAAACAATCAGGCGTTGTGCCAACTCAAGAATTAGTCAAATTATTTAATCAATTTCAATAATTATGTCTCATCAATATAATGTAAACCTTAAGTGGAATACTAAAAGAGTAGGCGAGGTCTCTTCTCCAGAATTAAATTCTAAAATAGAAGTAGCTACACCCCCACAATTCCCTAAAGGAGTAGAAGGTGTTTGGTCGCCAGAACATTTTTTTACAGCTGCTGTTAATTCTTGTTTTATGACAACCTTTTTAGCTATTGCGGAAAATTCAAGATTAGAATTTAAAGAATTTAATTGCAATGCTGTAGGTATTTTAGATCAAGTAGATGGGAAATATTTAATGACAGAAGTTGTTTTAAATCCAATTTTAATGATTACAAAAGAAGAGGATAAAGAAAAAGCTTTACGAGTTTTAGATAAGTCAGAAAAAGCATGTTTAATATCAAATTCAATCAATTCTAAAGTGTCTTTAAATCCTTTGGTAACAATCTTAGAAACAGTAAATAGTTGATTATATAGTCGCTGAAAAACATATTTATCCTGTAACGGGTATGAGTTGTGCTTCTTGTGCACTCAGCGTGGAGACTATTCTCTCAGCTCAGGATGGTGTAAAAAGTTGTGCGGTAAATTTTTGCAGATAATTCAGTAGCTATAGAATTTGATTCTTCTCAAACAAAAGATATTGATCTCAAAAAAAGTGTGCAAGATGCAGGCTATGATTTGATATTAAATGTTAAAAACAATTCCGAAGAAAGTAATCAATTACATGAAGCTTCCTTAAATCGCATCCGTCAAAATACAATTTGGTCGGGAGTATTTGCTATACCAATTATGGTTATTGGTATGTTTTTTATGAATATGCCTTATGGTAATTATATCATGTGGGTTTTAGCAACACCTGTATTATTAGTATGGGGAAGAAGTTTTTATATTAATGCCTGGCATCAATTAAAAATAAAGAAAGCCAATATGGATTCTTTAGTAGCATTGAGCACAGGTATTGCTTATATTTTTAGTGTATTTAATACGCTCAACCCTCAATATTGGCATTCTCGTGGGTTGCATCCTCATGTGTATTTTGAAGCATCGGTAGTGATTATCTTTTTTATTTTATTAGGCAAATGGCTTGAAGAAAAAGCGAAATCTAATACCTCGAATGCTATTAAAAAATTAATTGGTTTACAACCAAAAACAGTAAGTTTATTGCAACACGATAATACAACGATTCAAGTTCCTATTGATCAAATTAAAAAAGAAGATGTAATTGTTGTAAAGCCAGGAGATAAAATTCCTGTAGATGGTGTTGTTGTATCTGGTGAAAGTTTTGTGGATGAGAGCTCAATTAATGGAGAGCCAATTCCTGTTTTAAAAAATATAAATACGAAAGTTTTCACAGGTACGATTAATCAAAAAGGCACTATGAATATTAGCGCTCAAAAAGTTGGAGATGAAACTTTATTAGCCCAAATTATTAAAATGGTTCAAGAGGCGCAAGGAAGTAAAGCTCCTATTCAAAAAAACGTGGATAAAATTGCCAGTGTCTTTGTTCCAACAGTGATGATGATTGCATTAGTAACATTTATTGTTTGGATGGTTTCTGGTGTTGAAAATAGTTTTACTTATGGTTTATTGTCTGCTATTACTGTATTAGTGATTGCATGTCCATGTGCTTTAGGTTTAGCAACACCAACAGCTATTATGGTTGGTATAGGTAAAGGAGCGCAATTAGGAATTTTAATTAAAGATGCTGAAGCATTAGAATTATCAAAAAACATCAATGCTATTATTTTAGATAAAACAGGAACAATCACAGAAGGTAAACCAAAAGTAGAATCGTTGGTTTGGAATAAGCAATTATCTAACATAAAAGAGTTATCTCAAATTTTATTTTCAATTGAATCTAAGAGTGAACATCCTTTAGCACAATCGGTTTGTGATTATTTAAAGCAGACTGATGCAATGGTAATAGACGGATTTGAAAATATAACAGGAAAAGGTGTAAAAGCTCATGTAAATGGAGTATTATATTTTGTTGGAAGCATGTCGTTTATGAACGATATGAAATTAAGTTTAAGTGATGATTTGCAAAAAGAGTTTAATGATTATTCAGAACAAGCTTACACTGTTTTTGCATTTTCAAATCAACAAGAAGTATTAGCCTTAATTGCTATTACAGATAAAATTAAAGAAACCTCCATACAAGCTATTAATGGTTTGCAGGAAATGGGTATTGATGTTTACATGCTTACTGGAGACTCTGAAGTAGTTGCTAAAAATGTTGCTTCAAAAACAGGAATCAAATTATATAAGTCATCTGTCATGCCTCAAGATAAAGCTGCATTTACAAAAGAATTACAAAGTAAAGGGAAAGTTGTGGCAATGGTTGGTGATGGTATTAATGATAGCAATGCGTTGGCGCAAGCTGATGTGAGTTTTGCAATGGCTAAAGGGTCTGATATTGCTATGGATGTGGCAAAGGTGACCATTATGTCGTCTGATTTAATGCAGCTGTTAAAAGCCATTCATTTGTCTAGATTAACGGTTTCTAAAATTCGTCAAAATTTATTTTGGGCATTTATTTATAATGTGATAGGCATTCCATTAGCAGCAGGTATATTATTTCCTGTCAATGGGTTTTTATTAAATCCGATGATAGCAGGTGGAGCCATGGCATTAAGTAGTGTGTCTGTTGTGACTAATAGTTTATTGTTAAAATTTAAAAAAATATAATATGAGCATTTATAAATATAAAACCACCATGAGTTGTAGTGGTTGTGTGAGCAAAGTAGAGAAGTTTTTAAATGGAGAAAAAGATATTTTAAAATGGGAAGTAGATTTGAATTCTCCTGATAAAATATTAAGCATTGAAACTGAAAAGTTAGAAGCTAGTCAGATTCCTCCATTGTTATTAAAAGCGGGCTATAAAGCCGTTCAAATTTAATTTGTTAAACAAAAAAAGAGGCTTGATTAATTAAGCCTCTTTTTTTGTCGTTTATAATTTGATTACATCCACTTAGCAGCAAATGTTTTAAACTCAGCTCTTAATTCATTAAAGTTTTTTTCAAATGCATCAATTGCTTCTTTTTCGCTTGCATGTGAAGGCATCTCTCTATGGTCAACAGCTACTGGATTTTTATTCACTTCTTTCTCTAATACATTTTCATCAACTTTAATAGTGTGTGCTAATTCATCAATATTGTTTTTTTGAACGATTAATTGATTTTGAAAATGCTCTACTTGTACTAGCACATCTTGCTGATTATTTTTAGATGCAATTTCTCCTAAACGTCCTTTCATAATGGAAATTTCGTCAGTATAGAATTTTAATTTGCTTAACCATTCAGTGTGGTCTGCATGTTGCGTGTAAATTTTTTCTCCTGTTTTCATGTTTTTTATATTTAGTTATTGATTAATTTCTTTACTAAAGGTAGGTCAAACGCTTATCGTTAAACTTGATATTAATCATGTTTTAAAACTGAGTTATATCATTCCTTTTTTCTTCCCTTTTTTCATCCTTTGTTACAAAAAAACGTCATTATGTCTATATATCAAAAACAAGGGCAAGTCCCACATAAACGTCACATTGTGTTTAGTAAACCCAATGGCGAATTGTACCACGAAGAATTGTTTGGTACAGAAGGTTTTTCGAGTACATCTTCATTGGTATATCATTTAAATCCTCCAACAATGGTTAAGGAAATTGGTAAAGCGCATTATTCGAGACCTGAAGTTGGAATTGATGAAAACTTAAAAGCTTTAAGTTTTATGGGTTACGATGTTGAGCCAGAAGATGATTATTTAGAAAGTCGTAAAGTATTTTTTTTTAACGATGATATGCAAATTGGTATGGCATGTCCCTCAAAAAATATGGAAGATTATTTCTTTAAGAATGCGGACTCTGATGAAATGCTATTTATTCATAAAGGAAGTGGTCGTTGTAAAACCATGTATGGTACAGTTGATTTTGAATATGGCGATTATGTAATTATTCCTAGAGGAGTAGTTTATAAATTAGAATTTGATACAAAGGATAACAAGATATTATTTGTAGAATCTCATAGTCCAATTCGTACACCAAAACGTTACCGTAATGAATTTGGACAATTATTAGAACATTCTCCTTTCTGTGAGCGTGATTTTAAATTGCCATATAATTTCGAAACACATGATGAGCATGGTGATTTCAAAATCATGATTAAAAAACGTGGAATGATTTATCCATATACTTATGAAACACATCCTTTTGATTTAGTAGGTTGGGATGGTTATGTATATCCTTATGCATTCTCTATTTTTAATTTCGAACCTATTACTGGACGTATTCATATGCCTCCTCCAATTCATCAACAATTTGAAGGACGTAATTTCGTGATTTGTTCGTTTGTGCCTCGTTTATACGATTATCATCCAGATGCTATTCCTGCACCATATCATCATAGTAATATTGATGCAGAAGAAATTTTATATTATGTAGATGGTGATTTCATGAGCCGTAATAACATCAAAGCTGGTCAGTTTACATTGCATCCTGCTGGTGTGCCACATGGACCTCATCCTGGTGCAATTGAGCGCAGTATCGGTAAAAAAGAAACGAAAGAATTAGCGGTGATGATTGATCCGTTTAATCCTTTAAAAATTTCTACCGAGGCATTGAAATATGAAGTGAAAGACTATTATAAATCATGGATGAGTGCCCCTCAATTAGTTTAGTATAAATGTCAGTTCGAGCGAAATCGAGAACTAAATAAAATAAGTATCAATTTAAAAAATAAATATCATGTCAGTAGCAGATTTAACTAAAGTAAAAAACTACGATTATAGTGGAGAGAAAGTATTTGAAAAAGCTCAAGACTTTTTACCTATTAACGGAACCGATTATGTTGAATTATATGTAGGTAACGCAAAACAATCAGCACATTTTTATAAAACGGCATTTGGATTTCAATCACTCGCTTATTCCGGATTAGAAACAGGTAATCGCGAATGTGCTTCTTATGTATTACGTCAG